>JAYUFA010000534.1:0-3269 GCA_043738925.1 Actinomycetota bacterium | reverse complement strand
GATCACGCAGGTTGCACCGAGCGCAGCGGGTGTGAAGTGGCTGGTCCACAAGCCGAATCCAAACGGCGCCGGCACGACCGACATGAACACGTCGTCGGGTCGGAGGCCACCGAGTTCGACCGCCTTTTGGTGAAAGTAGAACCAGCGATTCTGGAATTGCATGACGCATTTCGGAAGGCCGGTCGTGCCCGAGGTGCTGTTCAGGAGGAAGAGCGCGTTCGGGCCGAGACGTCGTGACGCGATCGATGCTGTTGGCAACATCGCGGGCCGAGCCCGCGAAGCCGCGCCGCCAACGACGGCAACATCCGCGTCCGTGCTCGGGCCGCGCAGCACAACATGATGTTCCAACGACGGAACGGATTCGCGCAGCCGCGCAACCAACGTCGTTGTCGGTTCGTCGCGATGTTGCGGTGGGGTCACGATCGCACGGGCCCCGCTCTTGCGTACGAGGTGGATGATCTCGGCTTCGCCGGCGCGGTGGCCGAGGCCGACGATGACGAGTCCAGCTTTTTCGGCACCGACAAACGCGGCGTGCACGAGCGGGGTGTCGGGCAGGAAGATGACCACGCGATCACCACGATCGAGGGCAAGTGAGAGCAGCGCAGCCGCGATGCGATCCGAAAGATCGTCGTATCCGGCCCAGGTCATCCGATCGCCGTGTTCGTCGATGAACGCAACGCCGTCGGCGTTGGCAGCACGATTGCGGGCGATGACATCGGCCAGTGTGTCGGTACCCCACCACCCGGCGCTCACGTATTCGTCGATCGTGCGTAGGTCTACGGCCGGAACAGGATTCATCGGCCCCTTTCGTACCACGGCCACCTACTGCGGTGCGACCGCCTGCGGACGATGTTGCTGCGGGGCTTGTGTCGTCTCCGTGGTTGGTAGCGTCGTACAGGGGGAGGTTTCGTGACCGCGATCGGCGTGCTCGGGCAGGTGACAATCGAGCACGATGGCGGGCGTAACGTCGTAGCCGGCCGCACACTGCCGTTGCTGTTGTGCATCTTCGCGAGTCGCGCCAATCAACGTGTCGTGACCGAGACGCTGGTCGATGCGCTCTGGGACGACAACGCGAAGCGTGGACGGGCCACGTTGCAGGTGCACATTAACCGGCTACGCGAACTCTTGGGTGAGAGCCGTCCGCCTACAACGCTTGTGACGGTGCCAGGCGGCTACCGGCTCGATGTCGACTTGACCCGCCTCGACACGCTCGACTTCGAGGATCGGGTCACGCGGGCCGCGCACGCGTTACGCGAAGGCAATCCGATCGGGGCTTGCCGCACGCTCGAGAACGCGCTGCGTGACTGGGCTGAACCGTTCGGCGAGCTCGGCGAACATCGGCTGCTCGTCGTCGAGAGCAGTCGCTTACGGGAGATTCGCGAGCAGGCCGAGGAGGACCTGTGCGAGGCGTGGCTCGAGCTCGGCCGAAACGCGGATGCCATCGAACGACTTGCGCGGCTGACCGATGAGGAGCCGCTACGCGAGCGCCGTTGGGCTCAGCGCATGCTGGCTCTCTACCGCGACGGTCGCCAGGCCGAAGCGCTGCGTTGCTATCAATACATACGACGCATTCTCGACGACGAGCTCGGCGTTTCGCCGGGCCCGGCGTTGCGTCGTCTCGAAGAGGCGATCCTGCTGCACGACCAGCGGCTCGTGTTGGCGAACCGTGCCGCTGCGGTAAGGCCGTCGAACAATTTGCCGCCCATGACGCCGATCATTGGTCGCCATGACGCCACCGCAACCGTGCGCAATCTGTTGACGGCCTCTCGCCTTGTCACGGTGGCCGGAATGGGCGGCGTCGGCAAGACACGAGTTGCGCTCGCAGTGGCCCATCGATTGCTCGACGAGCTCCCCGATGGCGTGTACCTCGCCCGGCTCGACGGTGTGGGCGATGGTGCGCTCGTCGCAAGCGCGGTTGCCGACTCGCTTGGTCTGCTCGGCGCAGACCGCACCGAGGTGATCGACGCCCTTCATGCCAACCTCGGCAGCCGCGATGTGGTCATCGTTCTCGACAATGCCGACCACGTGCGATCGGATGCAATCGACGTCGTCGAGAGTCTTCTTGCGCATAGTCCCAACGTGCGTGTGATCGTCACGTCGCGTCAGCCGCTCGACATCGACGGAGAGGCGGTGTATCGACTGCCGCCCCTCGGGACACCACCGGTTGGCTCCACGCTCGACGTACTCATGGCATCGTCCGCCGTGCAGCTCTTTCTCGCCCGCGCCGAGCGGGTACTCGAACGCGATTTCGCCACGATCGACACCGTCGCCACGATCTGCCGCGAGCTCGGCGGATCACCACTTGCCATCGAGCTGGCGGCGGCCCGGGTTGCAGCGATGACGCCGACCGAGTTGCTGGCGCGGCTCGACGGCCAACTGGACGTGCTTCGCAGCAGTCGCCCCCCGCTTGTGCCGCGTCATCAAAGCCTTGAGCATTCGATCGCGTGGAGTTTCGCGCTGTTGTCCGACGACGAGCAGAAGCTGTTCAGTCGACTCGGAGTGTTTCGCAGCGGGTTCTCGTTGGCCGGATGTAGCGCAGTCGTTGTCGATGATTCGTTCTCGCCCGAGCGCGTCGCGGAGCTGCTCGAAGTGTTGGTTCACAAGTCGTTGCTGACGGTGACCGATGTAGGGCGCGAAACGTGGTTCACCATGAGCGCCGCACTCGCTGGATTCGGTCGTGCGCAGCTCGAAGACGCCGAAGAGCGCGAGCTGCTCGCATGCCGTCATCGCGACTACGAACTCGCGCTCTGCATTCGCCTGAGTCAGACGATCATCTCGAAGGCCGACACGGTCATCCCGATCCTGCATGCAGAGCACAACAACATCCGTGCTGCGCTGCGGTGGTCGCTCGATCGACGCCACATCGACGAAGCCAGCATTCTCGGCGCGGCGATGTCGATCTACTGGGACATGTTCGGCTACATCCGCGAAGGGCAGAACTGGCTGCGCGAAGTGCGCGAGCTTCCGATGGCTCCCGACGCAACCTGGCGAGCACGTGTGCTTCAGGCGTCAGCGCTGCTTGCATCGTCCGATATCGACTATGTCGCGAGCGACCGATGGTTTGCCGAGGCTGACGCTTATTACGTCGCAGCCAAGAAGGGCAAGCCGCAAGCTTGGAACCGGTTCTGGTGGGCACGCACTCTCGCGGCGCGGTCATTTCTGGGTCGTGGGTCGTGTGCCGACGTTGATCAGGCCAAGGAGTTGTACGCAAGCGCCCTATCGGTCTTTCGCGACACGGTCGATTGGCCCGGCTTGATGTCCACGTTGCC
>JAYUFA010000533.1:0-8629 GCA_043738925.1 Actinomycetota bacterium | reverse complement strand
CGCGACGACCTTCGGCGCCATCGAACCACCATCCCATTATCATGATCACGACCGGGCATGCGCCCGGTCGTGGTGCGTCACCGGCCCGTTCGTTTCGTGTCTCGGTGCGCCCGCCTGAGCAAGGAACCCCGCCCGAATGTCTGTACGGCACCCCCTCGAACGAACCCGCAACATCGGCATCATGGCCCACATCGATGCCGGCAAGACGACCACCACCGAGCGCATCCTTTACTACACCGGGAAGAACTACAAGATCGGTGAGGTCCACGAGGGCGCGGCCACAATGGACTGGATGGATCAAGAGCGCGAGCGCGGCATCACCATCACCTCCGCAGCCACCACGGCGTTCTGGAACGATCACCGCATCAACATCATCGACACGCCGGGTCACGTCGACTTCACGGTCGAGGTCGAGCGGTCCTTGCGGGTTCTCGACGGCGCGGTCGCCGTGTTCGACGGCGTCGCTGGTGTCGAGCCCCAAACCGAGACCGTATGGCGTCAGGCCGACAAATACGGCGTGCCGCGTATGTGCTTCATCAACAAGATGGATCGCACGGGCGCCGACTTCTTTTTTTGCCTGCGAACCATCAAAGACCGTCTCGGTTGCCTGACTGCGGTCATCCAGCTGCCCATCGGCAGCGAGGGTGCCTACTCCGGCGTGGTCGATCTCGTGCAGATGAAGGCTGTGGTGTGGTCGGGCGAAGAACTCGGCGCGACTTACGACGTGATCGACATTCCCGAAGACATGCGCGCGCAGGCCGACGAGTATCACCAAGAACTCATTGACACGTTGTCCACGTTCGACGAGACCATCCTCGAGAAATTCGTCGGTGAGGAAGAGATCACCGCCGCGGATCTCAAGCGGGCGCTACGCGAAGGAACCATCGGCGGTCATTGCGTGCCGATTCTCAACGGCACCGCCTTTAAGAACAAGGGCGTGCAACCGCTCCTCGACGCGGTCGTCGACTACATGCCATCGCCGCTCGACATCGGCGCGGTTCACGGCACCACGTTGAAGGGCGAGCCCGCCGAGCGTGCGGTCGACGACACGGCGCCGTTCTCGGCTCTGGCCTTCAAAATCGCCACCGATCCCTACGTCGGCAAGCTCACGTACTTCCGCGTCTACTCCGGTCAGCTCGAAAAGGGCGGGCAGGTCATGAATACGCGCACCACCAACAAGGAACGCATCGGTCGCCTCCTCGAGATGCACGCGAACGAGCGTCAGGACATCGACCGCGTGTCCACCGGCGACATCGCCGCCGGTATTGGCTTCAAGGACACCAAGACGGGTGACACGCTGTGTGCACCCAACGCGCCGATCGTTCTCGAACTGTTGGTCTTCCCCGATCCCGTCATCCACGTTGCGGTTGAGCCCAAGACCAAGGCCGATCAGGACAAGATGGCCAAGGCGCTGTATGCGCTCTCCGAGGAAGATCCCACGTTCCGCGTGCGCACTGATGAGGAGACCGGCCAGACGATCATCGCCGGCATGGGCGAGTTGCACCTCGAGGTGCTCGTCGATCGCATGCTCCGCGAGTTCAAGGT
Organism: Actinomycetota bacterium; assembly: GCA_043738925.1. GTDB lineage: Bacteria > Actinomycetota > Acidimicrobiia > Acidimicrobiales > WLNW01 > WLNW01. The sequence goes on along the minus strand of JAYUFA010000533.1, from coordinate 7,084 downwards.
TGACGCCACCGTCGGCAAGCCGCAAGTGGCCTACCGCGAAACCATCACCGCTCCGGCGCTCAATGTCACATACACCCACAAGAAGCAGACCGGTGGCTCCGGTCAGTTCGCCGAGGTCACCATCAACCTCGAATCGCAAGAGCCTGGCGTGGGCTACGAGTTCGTCGACAAGATCACGGGTGGGCGCATCCCTCGCGAGTACATCCCCGCGGTCGATGCCGGCTGCAAGGAATCGCTCACTGCAGGCGTGCTCGCCGGATACCCGATGGTCGATGTCAAGGTGACGCTCACCGACGGCAAGTACCACGATGTCGACTCGTCAGAAATGGCGTTCAAGATCGCCGGTATCCACGCCTTCAAAGAAGCGTGCCGCAAGGCAAAGCCCGCGATCCTCGAACCGATCATGGCAGTCGAAGTCGTCACCCCCGAGGACTTCATGGGCGATGTCATGGGCGATCTCTCGCGGCGCCGGGGCAAGCTCGGACAGGGCGACTCGCGTGGCAACAACAAGGTCATTGCGGCGCAGGTGCCGTTGTCGGAGATGTTCGGCTACGCTACCGACCTGCGTTCGCGCACCCAGGGTCGCGCCACGTACACGATGCAGTTCGACTCGTACCAACTGACGCCTGCATTCGTTCAAGAAGAGATCGTCACCCGCGTCCGCGGTCAGTGATCCACCCTCCAACACCAACCACACGCGAGTAGAGAAAGCTCAAGGGAACTCCCATGGCCAAGAAGACGTTCGAGCGCAACAAGCCCCACGTCAACGTGGGCACGATGGGTCACATCGACCACGGCAAGACCACACTGACCGCAGCGATCACCAAGGTGCTCGCCGACAACGGCACCGGCACTGTCTTCACTGCCTTTGACAACATCGATAAGGCACCCGAAGAGCGCGAGCGCGGCATCACCATCAACGTGTCGCACGTCGAGTACGAGACGGTCAACCGCCACTACGCGCACGTCGACATGCCCGGCCACGCCGACTACATCAAGAACATGATCACCGGTGCCGCGCAGGTCGACGGTGCCATCTTGGTCGTGTCCGCGGCCGATGGTCCGATGCCGCAGACCCGTGAGCACGTGCTCCTCGCTCGCCAGGTGGGGGTGCCCGCCATCGTGGTCGCGCTCAACAAGGCCGACCTCGTCGACGACGAAGAACTGCTCGAGCTCGTTGAGCTCGAGGTGCGTGAACTGCTCAGCTTCTACGATTTCCCCGGCGACGACGTGCCCGTCATTCGCGTCTCCGCGCTCAAAGCCCTCGAGGGCGACGCTGATGCGGCGGCCGGCATCTTGGAGCTCATGAACGCGGTCGACACGTACGTACCTGAGCCGACGCGCGACATCGACAAGCCCTTCCTCATGCCCATCGAGGACGTGTTCACCATCACCGGTCGCGGCACGGTCGTCACCGGCAAGGTCGAGCAGGGCCAGGTCAAGGTCGGCGAGGAAATCGAGATCATTGGTCTACGCGCCACGCAGAAGACCACGTGTACCGGCGTCGAGATGTTCCGCAAGCTGCTCGACTCGGGCCAGGCCGGCGACAACATCGGCGCACTGCTGCGCGGCATCGACAAGGAAAAGGTGCAGCGCGGCCAGGTGCTCGCCAAGCCCGGCTCGATCACGCCGCACACCGAGTTCGAGGCGCAGGTGTACGTGCTGTCGAAGGAAGAAGGCGGGCGGCACAAGCCGTTCTTCTCCAACTATCGGCCGCAGTTCTACTTCCGCACCACCGACGTCACCGGCACGATCGATCTGCCCGAGGGCACCGAGATGTGCATGCCGGGCGACAACACGATCATGAATGTCACGCTCATCGCGCCGATCGCCATGGATGAGGGCCTCAAGTTCGCTATCCGTGAAGGTGGCCGCACCGTAGGCGCCGGCTCCGTCGTCAAGATCAAGAAGTAAGGCGGCCTCAACTCCATGGCATCCGGCCAAAAGATCCGCATCCGCCTGAAGGCGTATGACCACGAGATCATCGATCAATCGACCAAGAAGATCGTCGAGACGGTGAACCGCACCCAGGCGGAGATTCGCGGGCCCGTACCGCTGCCCACCGAGAAGCATCGGTACACGGTGATCCGGTCGCCGCATAAGTACAAGGACAGCCGCGAGCACTTTGAGATGCGCGTGCACAAGCGGCTGCTCGACATTCTCGATCCGTCACCGAAGACCGTCGATGCGCTCCAGCGCCTTGACCTACCGGCCGGTGTCGATATCGAGATCAAAATCCAACAAGCGTAAATCGGTCCCCTCGGGCACCCCGTTTCCAGCCCTGCACCATCTTCGCTACTCGGGTTGGTGTTCGGGGGCGGGGGACGGTAGGGTTTCGCCCTTGTGCATCCGGGCTTCGGATGCCCGCGTTCGTCGGCTTCGGCCGCAGCGTTTCTGCAAATCGACGTCCTCGTAGGCCTGCCTCGGCGGGAACCACGCGGCAAACCGAATCAACGCTCCGCCAGGCTTGCTCCTGAGCGGAGCGTTCGCGTGATCGACAGATACCGCGTCCCAGATGAGAAAGAGCCGCCATGGCGAACAAGGCGATCGTCGGCCAGAAGGTCGGCATGACACAGGTGTGGGACGACGAGAATCGCGTCGTCCCCGTCACCGTGGTCAAAGTGGCTCCCTGCCGTGTCGTGCAGATCAAGACGCCAGAGGTCGATGGGTACAGCGCCCTTCAGGTGACCTTCGGCCAAAAGGATCCGCGAAAGCTGAACCAGCCCGACGCCGGCCACTACGCCAATGCCGGCGTGGCTCCCGGGATCATGCTGGTCGAGTTGCGCCTCGACGACGTGTCGGGTTACACGGTCGGCCAAGAGCTCACCGTCGACACCCTTATCAAGGGCGAGCTCATCGATGTAACGGCAATCAGCCGAGGCAAGGGCTTCGCCGGTGGCATGAAGCGCCACGGCTTCCATGGTTTGGGCGCGGGCCACGGCGTGAACAAGAAGCACCGCTCACCCGGCTCGGTCGGTCAGTGCGCCACCCCCGCACGGGTGTTCAAAGGCCTGCGTATGGCCGGCCGCATGGGCGCCACCAAGGTCACCACGCTCAACCTTGAGGTCGTCAGCGCCGACGCGGACCAGGCCCTCCTGTTGGTGCGCGGCGCGATCCCCGGGCCTCGCGGCGGCACGGTTGTCATCCGCGACGCGGTGAAGGGTACGAAGTAATGGCCAGCCTGACCGTCAAGACCCCGACCGGCGCCGCGGCCGGTAGCGTCGCAGTCGCCGACGATCTGTTCGCCGTCGAGCCGAACGCCGCCGTGTTGCATCAGGTGGTCACTGCGCAGCTCGCTGCCCGGCGCGCCGGCACCCAAAGCACCAAGACACGTGCCGAAGTACGCGGCGGCGGGGCCAAGCCCTGGCGCCAAAAGGGTACCGGCCGCGCTCGTGCCGGGTCCTCGCGCCAGCCGAACTGGCGCGGAGGCGGAGTCGCCCTCGGCCCCAAGCCGCGTGACTACGCGCAGCGCACCCCCAAGAAGATGATTCGCCTTGCGCTGGCCTCGGCACTGTCCGATCGTGCCACCGAGGATCGCGTGCTGGTCGTTGACGACTGGGCGTGGACCGAACCAAAGACCAAAGACGCCATCGCCGCGTTGGCCGCGTTGGGCGTCGACGGGCGTGTGCTTGTCGTGCTCACCGTCGACGACGAGATCGCGTGGAAGAGCTTCCGAAACCTCCAGAACGTTCACATCCTGTCGGTGGGCGAGCTGAACGCATATGACGTGCTCGCCAGCGATTGGGTGCTCTTCACCAAGCAATCGCTGCCCGCCGTGAAGGAGTCGTGATGAAGGATCCCCGCGATGTGATCCTCGAACCGGTCGTGTCCGAGAAGAGCTACGGCTTGCTCGATGCGCACGTCTACACGTTCAAGGTGCCGCGCAGCGCCTCGAAGCCCGAGATCCGCGACGCCGTGCAGGCCATCTTCGACGTCAAGGTCGTCAAGGTCAACACGCTGAATCGCAAGGGCAAGTCGGTGCGTAATCGCCGTACTGGCGTCACCACCAAACGGGCCGATTCGAAGCGGGCCATCGTCACTCTTGCCGATGGCAACTCGATCGACTTGTTCGAAGGGGCATAGTCATGGCTTTGCGTCGTCGTAAACCAACCAGCCCGGGCCGGCGTTTTCAGACCACTTCGGATTTCTCCGAGATCACGAAGACCACGCCCGAAAAGTCACTGCTCGCACCGAAGTCCAACACGGGCGGACGCAACTCCTATGGCCGCAAGACGTCGCGCCATCGCGGCGGCGGTCACAAGCAGCAGTACCGCATCATCGATTTCAAGCGGAACAAAGACGGCGTGCCCGCCAAGGTCGCGTCCATCGAGTACGACCCAAATCGCACGTGCCGCATTGCGTTGTTGCATTACCTCGACGGCGAAAAGCGATACATCCTGGCGCCTGCAGGTCTCGAGGTGGGCCACCTTGTGCAGTCCGGTCAGGGTGCCGACATTCGGCCGGGCAACGCATTGGCGCTGCGGTTCATCCCCGTCGGTACCGTCGTGCACAACGTTGAACTCTCCGTCGGCCGCGGTGGCCAGATGGGCCGTAGCGCCGGCGCCGCCGTGCAGCTCGTCGCCAAGGAGGGCGGTTTCGCCACCTTGCGTTTGCCAAGTACCGAGATGCGTCGGGTACCCATCGATTGCCGGGCCACCATTGGCTCGGTCGGCAACAGCGAGCATGAGCTCATCAAGATCGGCAAGGCCGGCCGCAACCGCTGGAAGGGTGTACGCCCGCAAACCCGTGGTGTGTCCATGAACCCGGTCGATCACCCGCACGGCGGCGGCGAAGGCAAGACATCTGGCGGTCGCCATCCGGTGTCGCCCTGGGGCAAGCCTGAAGGTCGCACGCGTGACAAGAACAAAGAATCGCAGAAGCTCATCGTGCGGCGCCGCCGTACGCGTGGAGCACGGAGGTAATCGATCGTGCCCAGGAGTCTGAAAAAGGGTCCGTTCGTCGACGACCACTTGTTGAAGAAGGTCGACGATCTCAACGCAACGAGCGAGAAGCGCGTCATCAAGACGTGGTCGCGTCGCTCAACGATCATCCCGGAGATGATCGGCCACACCATCGCGGTCCACGACGGCCGCAAGCATGTTCCGGTGTACGTGAGTGAATCGATGGTCGGCCACAAGCTCGGCGAGTTCGCGCCCACCCGCACGTTCCGGTTCCATGCGGGTCAGGAACGAGGAGCGAAGCGCTAATGGCGTTCGGTGACAAGACCAACGAGCGGCCCGGTACGCGGGCCGTGGTGCGCAACTCGCACGTCTCGGCCTACAAGGCCCGCGAAGTGCTCGATCTGATCCGCAACCAGCCCTACGGGCGGGCAAGTGAGATCCTCGAGTTCACCGAGCGCGCCGTCGCCGAGGTCATCCGCAAGTGTCTCGACTCTGCCGTGGCCAACGCGGAGCACAACGACGACATCCCCGCCGAGGAGCTTTTCGTCTCCGCGTGCTTCGCGGATGAAGGTCCGACCATGAAGCGGTTCCGGCCGCGTGCACGCGGTAGCGCCAGTCGTATCCGCAAACGCACGTGTCACATCACGGTGATCGTGAGTCGCTACTCGCCGGCACAACTGGCCGATCTGCGTCAACGCGAGGTCCAAGCCGGCCGAGCCGGTTCGCGCACCGGTGGTGCCGCGTCCGAGGCTCGTCGCCGTCGGGTCGCCGCGAGCCGCGAGCTTGCGGCCGTCCGGGCGGCTGAAGAAGAAGCGCATGATCATGATCACGATGGTCACGATCACGACGGCCAACCGCATGATCACGAGGGTCACGCACACGCGCACGATCGCGGTGATGACGAGGTCGCTGCTTCGACCGCGGACGACGCGGCGACTGCGGCCGAAGCAGCTGTGGTCGAAGGCCCCCATGGCCCAGGCAGTGCGATGCCCTTTGCTGATGGCAGCGGTCCCGACAGCCACCCCATCAAGGGCAACGATCAGTCGATGCTCTACCACGTACCTGGCAGCCGGTACTTCAAGGCCACCAAGGCCGAGATGTACTTCGCGACCGTCGAGGACGCGGAGCGTGCCGGGTATGCGGCGCCGGGCGCGGGCCACGACGACGCCCCCGCGGTGATCGAAGGGCCGTCCGGCCCGGGCAGTGCGATGCCGTTGGCCGATGGCAGCGGACCCGCGGGTTACGAGATCAAAGGCAACGATCAGTCGATGCTCTACCACGTGCCCGGCGGTCGGTATTACAAGGCCACCAAGGCCGAGATGTACTTCGCGACCGTCGAAGACGCTGAACGCGCCGGGTATGCGGCGCCGGGCGCCCACGACTCCGAGGAAGAGGGCGAGTAATGGGCCAGAAGGTCAATCCCTACGGGTTCCGCCTCGGCGTCACCACCGACTGGAAGTCGCGTTGGTTCGCTGATCGCAAGGAATACGCGGACTACGTGATCGAGGATTGGAAGATCCGCGACTACCTCCAGACGCAACTCCCGCACGCGGCGATCAGCCGCATCGAGGTCGAGCGCACGCGCGATCGACTGCGCGTCGATGTGCACACTGCTCGTCCGGGCATCGTCATTGGGCGCCGCGGTAGCGAGGCCGACCGTCTGCGCGCTGGTCTGACCAAGATCACCGGCAACAACAAGGTGCAGCTCAACATTCAGGAGATCAAGCAGCCCGAGCTCGACGCGGCGCTGATTGCTCAGGGCGTGGCCGATCAGTTGGCTGGCCGCATTGCCTTCCGCCGTGCGATGAAGCGCGCGGTGCAGAACGCGCAAAAGGCGGGCGCTCTCGGCATCCGTGTCCAATGCTCGGGTCGTCTTGGTGGCGCAGAGATGAGCCGCACCGAGTGGTATCGCGAAGGGCGGGTGCCACTGCATACGCTGCGCGCCGACATCGACTACGGCTTCCGTGAAGCCAAGACCACGTATGGCCGCATTGGCGTAAAGGTGTGGATCTACAAGGGCGACATCTTGCCGTACAAGGCAGTCGTCGAAGACAAGATCGCCCGCGAAGCAGCAATGGCCGTTGGTGATCCCAGCGGTGGTGGCCGGCCCCGTACGGTCGTGTCGTCTGCCGCAGCGCGCCCCAAGCCGGCGGCTGATCCTGTCGAGGTCGCATCCGAAGATG
>JAYUFA010000532.1:0-8637 GCA_043738925.1 Actinomycetota bacterium | reverse complement strand
CCTGCGTCGAGTGCTGCGGCGAGCGCTACCGCGTCGGGTGCAGCGGTGAGGAGCACGACACCCGTCGACGGGTACGCGGCCGCAACGCGTGCCGCGAGCTCGAGGCCGCTGCCATCAGGCAGGCGATGATCGATCAGCAAGATGTCGGGCATCGACCGGCTGAGCGACGCCAGCATCACGACCGCCTCTGCCTTCGTCCCGGCGCGGCCCACCGGTTCGATGCCGGGGACGCTCGCAAGCGCTCGCAACATGGCTTCAGCAACCATCTCTTGTTCGTCGACGATGAAGACCGAGATCGGGCCAGTACGTGGCTTGACGTTCGTCGGGGTCTCCGCGCGACCTTCCGGCTCATGCATGACTGATCCTTGCGACGATGAGGCGGCGAGTCCGCGCTCGATGGGCTCGACCGCAGCGGCCGAGCGCGCGTGAGGGTTGGGCACCTGTTCAGTGTCCGATTTCCTGGGCGCGACCACTAGTTGCGATTGGGCGATTCGCGCCTGGTGCAACAGGACTAGGCAGCCGTCTGGCCGAGCGGCCTCTGCCGACGCGATGCACCGATCTACGATCGTCTCGTGACGCAGCCCGAGGCACAGCAAACCAGCGCGCTCAATCAACAGCTCGCCATAGCCGAGCGCGGCGCGGGCGAGGTCCTCGGGGTGCTGTCGGCGGTCACCCAGGACACCTTGGTCTTGTTCGAACCGCTCACCGCCGACGACGGTCGTCAGGACTTCGTTTGCGTCTGGAGCAACGGCGCGGCGGCGCGCATGCTTCGTCGCGATGCATCGACACTGCGCGGTGAACGCGTCCTCAGCGTCTTGCCGAATGGCGGGCAGCTGTACGACGTGCTGCTCGACACGTATCGATCGGGCGAGATCCACAGCGGCGAATTGGACGTCGCACCGGTTGCGGCGGCGGTGACGCGCATCTCCTATCGCGTCGTGCCGGTCGACGGTGTGCTCGCACTCAGCGTTCTCGACCACTCGACAGCGCGACAGGTCGAGGAGCGCGCCGCGAGTCTCGAGCAGATGGTGCTCACAGGAGCGCAGCTGAGCACGGTCGCGGCAGCGGTCCTGCGCCCGCTGGTCGATCGCGACGGCAGCGTCACCGACCTCGTCATCGAATATGTCAACGGGCCGGGCGCGATGCTGTTCAACGCAACTCCGGAAGCGTTGATCGGCTCGACCGTGCGCGAAGTCGTGGGATTGCGTCAACTTCCGACCAACGGGGTGTTCCTGCGCATCGCGAAGTCGTGGCAGGCCCAGGTGGCCGAAGCGTTCGACATTGAGGCCATCCGATCCCCGTTGCCACAGATGTGGCTGCGCTGCCACGTGACGCCACTCGACGAAGTGGTGATCGTTCACGCGGACGACATCACGAAACGACTCGACGAGGAAGCCGCGCTGCGGGCCAGCGAGCAGCGCTACCGCTCACTCTTCGATACGGCCAACGAGGGCATCGCCCTCGCGTCCCTCGACGGGCGCTTCCTCATCGTCAACAACACGTTTGCTGCGATGTTCGGCTTGCGGCGCCACGAGCTCATCGGCCGCTCGGCACTCGACTTCGTCGATGAGTCCGAGCGAGAATCGACGATTTCGGACGCGCATGATGCAGTCGACGGCACGGCACGCTCACTGCGACGGCCGGTGCGCTATCGCCGCCCGGACGGCTCACTGTTCTGGGCGATTTCCGCAAGCACGGTGACGCGCGACGAGGAAGGCACCATCACCGGGTTCTTGATCATGGCGCTCGACATCGACGACCGCGAACAGGCGCTTGAAGCCCTGCGAACGAGTGAGGCGCGCTATCGAGCGATCGTCGAACACGCCGATGTTCTGATCGCGCTGACCGACGAACATGGGCAGGTCGAGTTCATCAACGACCGGCTGTCCAAGCTGCTCGGCATCGACCCCGCGGACGTCATCGGACGATCCGCGATCGGTTTCTACGCGCCTGACGACAAGCGGCACATCATCGATGACTTTCGGCGCTTGAACACCGACTCGCGACCAATCACGCGGTCGCGGAACTCGCTTGTCGCTGCCGATGGCCGTCACGTGCCGACGATCGGTTCAGCGGTCGGTCTTTACGGTTCCGGGCAGGAGCGGCCGCTCGAAGGTATCGTCCTTGTCGGCGCCGACGTCAGCCAGATCATCGAGCAGGAGAACGCACGTCGCGAGCTCGCGGCGGCCCTCGCGGTTGCCGAGCAGAGCGAGCGCGAACGTCTGGCCTCCGACCTGCACGATGGGCCGGTACAGCGATTGTCGGCGTTGTCGATGCGCCTCGGCGCCGCGTCGCTCTCCGGCGATGTCGACGAGCAGCTCCTCACGTTCGCCGAGGACGTGCTCACGAGCACCATCGGCGAGTTGCGTTCGTTGCTCTTCCAGCTCACACCGCCCGATCTGCAGGCCGAACAGCTGGGCCACGCACTGCTTGCCCGGGCAACGAAGTTGCTCGCAGCCGACGTCACCGTCGCACTTGACGATCACATCAGCACACCCCTCGCCGATGAGACGGCGCAGGCGCTGTTCCGGATCGGACAAGAGGCCATCGTCAACGTGGCAAAGCACGCGTACGCGTCCGCCGTGCGCATATCGCTCAGCGAGACGTCTACCGATTTCATTCTCGAAGTCGAGGACAACGGCATCGGCGGTCGGCCCGACCACTTCCGTCGCGCCGGCTACGGTCACCTCGGCCTGCGCAGCATGACCGACCGAGCGCGTCAGATCGGCGGCCGTTGTGAGATCTCCAGCGAACCGGGCGTTGGGACGACGGTGTTTTTACGCATCCCGCGAACGCACGGCTGAAGAGCCGACCACCACGAGACCCTCGCGCACCGCGATAGCCACGGCCTCACCGCGACTGCGGGCGCCGAGCTTGGCGAGCAGATTGGCGACGTGATTACGAACGGTGTTGGTCGAGATGAAGAGGGCTTGGCCGATCTCGGCGTTCGAGCGGCCGTTGGCCATCAGCTCGAGTACGTCACGCTCGCGGCGCGTGAGTCGTGTACCGCCGTCGGTGCCGCGCGAGAGCTCGGGAAGCACTCGTGCGAGCAGGTCGGGCGGGAACGTGGCCTCACCCGCCGCCGCCGCAAAAACCGCGTCGACAACTTCGCCGAATCGTTGATCCTTGGTGACAAAGCCGACAGCACCCGCATCGATCGCGTCGAGCATCGCTCGTTCCATGCCCGTACCGGTGAGCACGACACAGCGAATCTCCGGCGCTTCCGCGCGCAGCCTTCGAACCACGTCCGCGCCAGAGATGTCGGGTAACCGGAAGTCGATCAACGCGACATCGGGGCGCAGCGAGAGCGCCAACGCAAGGCCCTCTGCACCTGTGCGGGCCGTTGCGACCACCTGAAGCCCCTCGACGCTGCCGAGCGTCGACTCGAGTGCCTCGGCGACCACGACGTGGTCATCGACGACCAACACCTTGATCATTCAGCCTTCCCTTCACCCGCCAGGGCCTTGTTCATCGAGATGTTGGCTATCGGGTTGTGCGTGGTCCACTCGTGATCGAGTCAGCCAAAGAGGCTGAGCGGGATGGCGTTGCCCAAGGCGGCGTAGCCGGCCGTGTTCGGGTGCACGTAGTCGCAGGTGAGGTTGCTCTTGATACGCGTTGGATTGAACGACGGGTCCATGACGATCGCTTCAAAATCGACGACCGCGTCAAAGTGACCGGATGTTCGTATCCACGCGTTGACCGATTGGCGCGTTGCTTCGTTCGCAATCGTGTACTTCGTGGAGTTCCCAATGGGGAGCAGCGTGGCACCGTAGACCTTGATTCCCGCGCCGTGGGCATACGCGATCAATTGATCGTACGCATTGGTGATCGTCGCCGCGGCGGCTTGGTGATAAGAGATGTCGTTGATTCCCTCGAGCACGATCACCCAGCCGACGTTCGGGCGAGCAAGCACATCGGCCGCGAAGCGATGCACTCCCGACGGTCCCGCAGAATCGGACGCAACCAGTCGATTCGAGCCGATGCCCATGTTGATCACCGCCGCCGGCGCACCTGACGCAAGCGCAGGCAAGCGATTCGACAAGACGTCGGGCCAGGTGGCGTTCGCGTTGTTGGTCGCGCAGGCGCCGTCGGTGATGGAGTCGCCAAAGGCGACCACCACCTTGCTGGTCGACGGTGCCATCACCTGGAGACCTGCCACGATCACGACTTGTGTCGTGGTCGTGGCCCCACCCGACGGCGCCGGCAGCGTTGTCGACGCGGTGTAGTTCCCGGTCTTGGACAGATAGCTGGTGTGCAGCCCGGTCGGGTGAAACGTGGTGGGGAGGAACTTGTCGGGGACAAACACGCTGATCGCGACGGTGCTGTGTTGCGCAACGACGAGATCAACGGGATCGCTCCAGACCTCTGCGCCGGCTGCAAGGGCGACACTCGTCGCGCCGGCGAAGGTCAACGCACGATCCGAGCCCGTCTTGATTGAGCCCCCCGATGCCTGAAGCGCCGCGTGGGCAGCCCCCACGTGCAACGTATTCGTCGCGAACGCATTGGTCAGCTTGACGCGCACCTTGTTCCCACCGAGTTTCGCGAACACGTTGAGACGCAACGTCTGGTTGTTGACGGTCACCGCGGTCTGCAGAGCGCCATTCACCGTGGTGGAAAGGAACGAAGCACCCCATGCGTCGACCCAAGTTTGCGCAGGCTCAGCGTCGGCTGAGCGAGTGGAGCCGGTAAGACCGGCCGCCACCAACACCACGCAGATTGCAATCCGTCCGATTCGCCGCATGCAGCGCACGGTACAACAGATGGAAAGGTACTGACGTGAAACGGAACGTCACGCCTCAACCACGCGGACGCGCCGCATCGAGCGGTCACTACATTTAGGGAGGGGATCGCCGCGGGTGGCGCTCTGCCAAGGCGACGAGATCGGGGAACCCGCGTTGGCCGGACCGATCAAGCCGAGGTTGCTCGCCAGGCGAGGGCGTCGCGCCGTTGCGCGTCTCGTTGGAGCGACCGCGATCGCTGTTGTCGTCACCGCGTGCGGGCCAGCACGCGAAGCCGGAGTTGGTGCCACAGGAGCATCGACGACGATCGAACCCGGCGTCGGGGTCACGACTGTGCCGGCCGAGACCTCACCGATTCCGACTCCGACTCCGACGACAACGAACGCTCCGACTCCGACGTCGACTTCGCCGACGACCACAAGGCGCTCCATCCCCGTCGGACATCCACCGAGCGACGAGCGAACGCTGCGACTCGTCGACACGATCGGCGGCAATATCGCGCCGAAGTCGGTGGTCGCATCGGGAACGGGGCTCGTGTTCGCGCAGAACATGATGTACCGGCACACGATCACCGTCTACGACGAGACCGGCGCGCTGCGAAAGACCATCCCCGACACGGTGAGCGGCGCGCAACTCGGCCGCGAAGGTGACTTCTCCGCGATCAAGGGCGCGCCGGTCGAAGCCGCGTTCTCACCCGATGGGCACTACGCCTACGTGTCGAACTATTCGATGTTCGGCGCGGGCTACGGCAACCCCGGCGACGATGTGTGCCGGCCGGGCCAATTCGACGACAGCTCCGTGTATCGCATCAACACGTCGACTTTGACGATCGATCAAGTGATCCCCGTCGGCTCGGTCCCGAAGTACGTCGCTGTCACCGGCGACAACCGGCTACTCCTGGTCAGCAACTGGTGCTCGTACGACCTCAGCGTGATCGACATCGCGAGCGCGCGAGAGATCGCCCGCCTGCCGCTCGGTGCGTACCCGCGGGGCATCGCGGTCACCGCCGACGCACACACTGCCTTCGTCGCTGTGATGGGTTCGCGCGATGTGGCAGTGGTCGATCTGCACAGCTTCGAGGTCGGGTGGATACGAGGTGTCGGCGACTCACCCCGGCACCTGGTGCTCGATCCGAACGGAGTGTTCCTCTACGTCACGTTGAATGGCGCCGGGGAGGTCGCGAAGGTGAACCTCTTTCTCGGCAAGGTGGTCGCCAAGGCAGCTACAGGGGCCGCGCCGCGCAGCATGACCATCGCCCCCGACGGCCTGTCGCTCTACGTCGTCAACTATGAGTCGAACACGATGAGCAAGATCCGTACGAGTGACTTTGCCATCCTTCAGACAGTGCCGACGAAGCCGTTCCCGATCGGCATCACCTACGTACCGGCAACCAACCAGGTGTGGGTGTCGTGCTACTCCGGCAGCATCTTGATGCTCGCCGACGAGTAGCACTCGGCGTGCGCTATGCGAGCCACCGTGCGGCCGCGCTGGCGCCGGGTGCTGGGAGCTCGATCAGGGCCAATACGGACGAGCGGCCGCGCAAGCTTGGCGCGCGAACTCTTCAGGGCCTTCGTGGCGAAGCGTCGACGACATGATCTCCACCGCGACTGGGCCGGTATAGCCCTTCGCGCGAACGATCTCGCAGAAGCGCGTGAGATCGAACTCACCGTGACCAGGCAATGTACGACGTTGCAACGTTTCACTCATGAGGTCGTCCGACTCGAGCGGAAGCGCGTCGTTGAACTGGATGTATGCGAGATCGGCGAGGGACAGCGCCTCGAGTTCAGCCCACGTATCCGGCCCGCGAAAGAAGTGCCACGTGTCGACACACACGCCGACGGGGCCACCAACGCGGCGCACCACGTCGAGCGCCTTCGCGATCGAGTCGATCGGTGTCATCGGTAGGAACTCCACAACAACGGTCGCACCATGACCAGTGACCTGTTCGACCGCGCCGCGGAACGCGTCGATGTCGGCGTCGGACGGCAACGCGGGGAACCCGGCCATGATGATCTCTGGTCGAAACGCATCGACAAGTTCGACGAACAACGGCGGCCGCGCGATCGCCGGCATCGCGTCATTGACGACCAGCGCTTGCAACTCGATGCAGGCGATCCCGTTGCGATCGAGCGCGTCGGTCAACTGACTGATCGATCCACCGTTCGCGAGATGTTGCTCAATCGTCCAGACATCGATGCCGACACCATCGAACCCCGCAGCCGCTGCGGCCGCGAACTGGCGCGCGAGATCGTTGTCGCCGTCCCAAACGAACGGCGAAAACTGGATCGTCTCGTACAGCAAGCGCGCCATCGGCTCATCCCCTACACCCGCGCACGAAACTACCGACGCACCGGCGCTCCCGCAATCTTCGCTCGTCGGCCCGACGGACCAGCCGGCGCGGCATTTGACGCAGCCACCCCCGTCGCTGGCGGGCGCCATGGTGCGATTCGTCCACGGCACTCGCACCGCCGCGGTTGAGATTCAGATTGCGTCAAGGGCGAGTAGGCCCGGTCGGTTGCAACGTGGCTCGAAGTCCCCGAGTTGGTCGGCCGCTGACCTGGCGGCTTGGGCGTAAGCGTCGGCGACAGTGGCGCCAGCGGCCAACAAGTCGCGCATCGTCGTTCGGAAGATGCGCTGGCCGAGTTCATCTTTTCGAGCCTTGGGGATGAGCTCCATCGCCGCGATGACCTTGTCGGACGTCGTCATCATCGCGATGGTGCTGTGGTCGTCGGGCGATTCGACGCTGGTTCGAGGGTGTGGAAGGTGCCTCGTACGCCGGCGTTGTGAACGACCCAGTGCACCCAGGCTTCGGCGTGGTCGCGCGTCGCCTGGGTGATGTCGGGGAGAGCGACGGAGACGACGATTCGGTCGTCGTCTCCGTCGACGTGTGCGTAGGCGTGTGCTTCGCTGGCCAAAAGTCGGCTGACCGCGAGCACAGGGTTCGCGAGGTGCGAGCGTTCGACGTCGACCTGGATGGAGAGCAGCGGGTATAGGGCGGCCAACGCGACGTCGGGGCGCCGCGGGGTCGGATCAAGCGGCCGGATGGCGGTGCGCGGTGGCATGGTTGGACCTCCGTTGTCTCAGGCGATGACGTTCACCGGTTTCGTATCGATGATCCGTTCGGCGAGTTGTCGTTTGAGTTCGGCGAGCTCGAACTCGAGCTCGATGATTCGGCGGATGCCGGCGAGAGTCATGCCCTCGCCGGCCATTTCGGACACGCGCTGGACCTGCAGGATCTCGGCGCGGGTGTAACGGCGCTGGCCGCCATCGGAACGAGCAGGCATCACGACCTCCTCGGAGTCGAGCCGGCGGATGAACGCCGCTTGAACGCCCAACATGTGCGCGACCTGACCGACCGCGTACAACGGTGCGTGCTCATCGTCGATCGGCAACATCGCGCGCACGTCGGGCGGCGTGGTCATGCGTTGACCGGTTCCCGGTCGCGGCGGGCCTCGATGACCCCGGGGCCTTTCGCGCCGCGGTCGATGTGCAAGCGGCGCGGCTTGGCTCGCTCGGCGACCGGCACCCGGATCGTGAGCACACCGTTCTCGTAACTCGCGGCGATGCGATCCGCGTCGAGCGTGTCGCCCAGGAACAGCTGACGACTGAACATGCCGAGCGGCCGCTCCGCGATCAGCATCTCGACGCCGTCGTCCACAACGCGTTCGCGTTGAGCGTGCACGGTCAGCACGTTTCGCTCCACCGTCAAGTCGATCGACTCAGCGTCAACCCCTGGCAGGTCGAAATGGACCACGAACTCCTCGCCGCTGCGATAGGCGTCGATCGGCATCGCCGCCGGGCGAGTCCGGGTCCCGAACACCTGTTGGGCTACCCGGTCCACGTCACGGAAAGGATCAGTACGCATCAACATCAGGGAACCTCCCTCGGTGAAGTACAA
>JAYUFA010000531.1:0-22960 GCA_043738925.1 Actinomycetota bacterium | reverse complement strand
GGTCGCCCAGAACGATCGCTGCGGTGGACGCCACGTTTGCCGAGGCGCACGAGGCGGCAGCGACGCTCACCGTACGCCAGTTCGAATCGGCAGATCGTCCAGTCGCGGGGTCGACGATGTGATGCACCGCAGAATCGCCGCGCTGCCAACGGCGGACCGTTGTTGTCGAGGTTGCGATGCCCCCGTCGAAGAGCTGGATCGTCTCACCCGGAGCGTTGTCGTCGGCGGCGTGATGCTCGGCGACCCGAATCATCCAGCCACCGCGTGGTGCGTCGCCTCCGAGGGCTACATCCCCGCCGACGCTCACCAGTACTGCACTGCCGACGGCGAGGGAGGCGCGCGCCGCGGCCCGGTCGGACGCGAGCGCCTTCGCGGTCGCGCCGAGGTCGATCGACACGCCACGGGGCACCGTGACGACGCCCGTCCCGCGATCGAACACCACCGTCTTCCATCCGCCCGCTCGCTCGAATCGAACGACAGGAGGTCCGACGCGTTCGATCATCGAGAAATCGTCGTCGTAGCCGAGCAGTCTCAAGCTGGATCCGATTGTCGGATCGACTGCTCCGCCTGTTGCGGCGGCCGCGTCCAACGCGAACGCGAGCGCGTCGCTCAGCACACCGCCCACCACCGTCGGTTCGGTCGCTCGATTGAGTTTGGAAAGGTCGGAGTCGGCGCGAAAACGACTGCATGCGCGATCGAATGCGTCGAGCTCGGCGCGTACCTCGGCGGTGGCGTATTCGATCGCGTCGCGGTCGATGGTCGCGACAGTGACACCAGTACCGAGGGCTGCGAACGAGGCGCGACCGAACGTGGTCGTCATGATCCGCCGGAGCGGCCGGCCGTGCGTCCGGCGCCACGACGCACGGCTGCCTGCGGAGGTTGGGGAACCGCTGCAGTCGTCGGCGGTTGCGCAACCGTTGCCGAAGGTGCTGTTGTTCTCGGTGCGATCGTCGTGCTGGGACTCGTCGTGCTGGGACTCGTCGGCAGGCCGGTGCCGCGTCGTTGCGTGGTCGATGGCACGGGCGTCGGCGTGGTTGATGTGATCGTGGGCGCCGGTTCTGTCGCTGAAGCCCCCGTTGCGAGTGGTGCTGGCGTCGACTTGCCTGTGAATGCATCGGCGGCCTGCGCGGCGAAGAATCCGGTGAGCGCGCACCCGCCGCCGACTATCGCCACAGTCCAGCCCGAGAGCTGGCGCAGCGCTCGGTCTCGGCTCGCTCGGGGATCGATGTCGGGCATGATGTTCACGGCGCTCTCTTCGGCGGCTCGGCGGGTGCAGGACCGACCGTCATGGCCTTACGATCGTGCCCGAGGCGGCGCAAAGCGATCATAAAGACCCGACATCAGACCTTGGCTCGATACCCAAGATCCGTCCAAGAGGCAGCGCGGTTTGGTGTTGGGTCGCTTCGGGCGCGAAAGGCGTCGCGTCCGAAGCGACCACTTGTCCTTCGGCGGGCTCAGCTCGTGTGGTCGCGGGCGTAGGAGCTGGCGCCCCACCAGTCCACGACCACGACCGGTTCGTCACCGACCACCCAGGCGTCGTGGCCGTGGGGCAACGCCGTGACATCTCCGGCAAACGCGTCGAGTTCACTGCCATCGCCCATCACGATGTGAAGCTGGCCAGACACGTGATATTGAAAGTGCGGTGCCTCGCACAGCTCGGTCCCCGCAAGAGGCTTCACGTGTTCTGACCATCGCCATCCGGGCTGAAGGGTGAGCTGACCGATCTCGCTTCCCCCGATGTTGATGAGGTCCACGCGCCCGTGACTGAAGGTTCTCGTCTCGTCTGGGCTCGCGAATCCCTTGCGCTCTGCTGTTGGCATGGTTGCTCCCTGTTGGTCGGTTTCGCCGTGATCATCGGCGTCGGGGTTTGCAGTGCACTTGCAACCCGGGTGCTCGCGGCGAACGATCGGCTACCGTCGGATCGTGAACCGGCTGGCCGTTCGCGTGCTCGGACCCTTCGCGGTCGAGGGGCTGGATGAACGCGGCATCGGTAGCCGAAAGGCGCGAACGCTGTTGAAGCTGCTGGCTTGCGAACGCGGCGAGCCGGTATCGGTTGATCGGATCGCCGATGCGATATGGGGCGACGCATTGCCGGCGAAGCCCGCCGATCAGGTCAGCGTCCTGGTGAGTCGGCTGCGCGGCGTGCTTGGTGGACGAATTGTCCGCACCGACGCCGGCTACTCCCTTGACTACGATTGGCTCGACCTCGACGAACTCATCGTCCGCAGCCGCGAAGCCGTTCTGCGTCTCGAGGCAGGTCGTTGCGGTGCCGCACGCGCGGCGGCCGCCGCTGCACTGCGGCTGGTCGGAGAACGCGCGCTTGTCGACGAGGACGCCGCGTGGGCTGATGACGTGCGTGCGCGCATCGACCGAGTAGTGGTGCAGGCGCGACATGCCGGCGGCGAGGCGTCGCTCGCGGTTGGTGCAGCATCGGAGGCGGTAGCGCTGGGCAGTGACGCCCTCGATCACGATCCCTATGACGAGGTAGCGCTGCAGTTGGTCATGCGGTCGCTTCTTCGTCTTGGCCGACCGGGTTCAGCGCTCGCTCTCTACGGCGAGTTCAGGGAACGGCTCGTTGACGCATTCGGAATCGGACCCACCGCAGCGACCGAGGCGGTGCACGACGAAGTTGTACTCGGCGACGCGATGATCGAGGTCGCCGGCTTCGTCGACATCGCCATCGACGAAGCCGCTGGTCTCGTCGGTCGTGACGTCGAACTCGCCGAGCTCGATGCGCGACTTGCCGCCTCACGGGCGGCGTCCGCAGTGGTGATCATCCAAGGCGAACCTGGCATCGGAAAGACCGCGTTGGTCGACGCGTGGGCGCGTCGCGTGGCGCGCTCGGGCGTTCATGTGCTCTTTGCCCGGTGTGAGCAACTTGGCATGGCGTTGCCTTTGCAGCCTGTGCTCGACGCCGTGCGGGCGTGGCTCGTGCAAACGCTTGGTACCGCCGGCGCGCTGGAGCGCATGGTCGGCGACCCTGAGCTCCGCGCACTCCTTGGCTTCGACGTGTCGCTCGACCGCGCGTCGACAGCCCGATCGACCACCGTCGAGTCATCTGACGTAGGGCGGCGGCGTCTTTACGCGAATCTTGTGTCGTTGATCCGAGGCGTTCAGGGAGCATCGCAACTTGTCCTCGTCGTCGACGATCTGGATCAGGCCGATTCCGCCACGCTTTCGTGGCTGGGATTTCTGGTTCGTGCGGAAAGCAGCGTGCTCGTGGTCGGGACCTCGCGTGCCGAACTGGGTTTCGTCGTGCCGTCGTGGACACTCGCACTGGGTCCGTTGGATCTCGATGCGGCATCCCGCCTACTTCATGAGATCGACGTCGCGACGATCTATGCGCGCAGCGGCGGAAATCCGCTGTTTCTCAGAGAGTTGGCCCAAGTCGCAGGCGACGAGTTGCCGCAGACCATTGTCGAAGCGGTCAGTCGCCGCGTGACAGCGCTCGGTCCGGCCGCATCGACGTTGAGGGTCGCCGCGTTGCTTGGCGCCGAAGTCGACCTTGATCTGCTCGCCGCGTGTTGTCGCCGGCCGGTCGCGGAGGTTCTGGATCACATCGAAGCGGCGGTCGGCGGTGATCTGCTGGTTGATGCGACAATCGGGCTTCGCTTTCGCCACGAGGTCGTGCGTGAGGCCCTCGTGGCCGGAACCACAGGGTCGGTGCGCGCGTTCGTTCATCGTGAAGCATCGTTCCTTCTCGCCGAGCGTTCCGACCAGCGCCCGCTCGATACCGCGCATCACGCCGAGCGCGGTGGAGCAGCGGAGGTCGCGTCGAATGCGTTTGTCGAAGGGGCCGGTATCGCCGCCGAACGATACGAGACGGACCTCGCCGAACAGCTACTGAACCGCGCGATCGAACTCTTCGACACACCGAGGGCAAGGATGGCGCGCGCTCGCGTTCACCTGACCCAGCGTGCGCTCGATGCGGCAGCCGCGGATATCGATGATGCTCTCGCGTCAGAGCGTGCGAGTGCCGCGCTCGAACTGGCCGGCTGGATCGCCTACTACCGGCGCGAGTATTCCAAAGCACTTCTCCTGGCTGCAGAGGCTCGTTCGGCGGCAGCCGCCGCGCCGGAGCTTCGCGCAAGCGCCGCCGTGCTCGAAGGTCGCATTCGCCACGCACGGGGGGACCTCGACGCTGCCGTTGCCTGCCTCGAACCGACTGCTACGTCGCCAGATGCGTCGGACGTGCGCAGTGTGGCGCGGGTATGGCTCGCGGCTGTGCGTGCGCATCAGGGACGGGTTACCGAGGCGCTGGTGTCTCTCGACTCGGCGGGCGATCCCGCCGGTCTGCGGTCGCACCCATTTGCGACGGCACACGCTTGGTTTGTCCGGTGTCTCGCGACCGGCGTGGCAGGCGAGTTGGTCCAGGCGTTCGATGCGGTCGATGGTCTCGAGCAGTATGCGGATCGAAGCGGAGTCGGAGGTGCACGCTTTCATCCCTTCGCCTACAACATGCGTGGTTGGCTCGAACGATCCGTCGGCAACCTCGATATCGCTGAGGGCTACAGCGCCATGGCACTCGACGCCGCAGGCCACGCCGCGTTCGACGAGCCCGCGATGCACGCGCGGCTCGATCTCGTCGAGATCCGACTCGTACGCGGTCGCGATGTCGATGCGTCGGATCTCCTGCGGGATGCAGTCGAGCACCTTGAACCGACGAGCACGATGGGCTGGCATCTACAGCAGCGCGTCGCGTGGTTGAAAGGGCGTCTGGCCCTCGCGTCGGGTGACCGTGACGGAGCGGCTGAGCAAGCCCTGGCTCTCGTCAAGGACGCGACCGAACGCGGCTCGCAACGCTACGAAGTGCTCGGCCGCCATCTTGGTTTCGTCGCGCGAGGCCGATCGGCTCGCGCCGCGCCCACGGCGGACCTCGACGTGCTGTTGGCCGACATCGCACGCCTTGCCGCGCTCGACGCGTGGCGTCTCACGGCCGAGCTGGCCGAGCGCGAAGAATCGGACGCACTTTGGGATGCAGCGAATGTTCGTGCGGCTACTCTCGTTGCGCAGACTCGAAACATTGCGCACCTCGATCAGGCGGCGGTGGGGACGTGGATCCGCTCGACGCTCGACGCAATGCGCGGATAGGCGCCCGAGCCGATAAATGGCCGTTGGGACCTCACGCGGTGATCGTGATGACGATGATCTTGCGGACCAGTGTCGGCACCGAGTCGCCGAGAAGCGATCGCGCCTGAGTTCGAAGCTCGAGTGTCGCGTCGGCGGAGAGCGTCGAGACGAACGGTGCGATGTCGGCCATGCCGACCCGCCAATCGATCAACGCGTCGATGTCGAGGTCGGGCAGTGCGACTTCCATCTTTTCGACGAGGGCGTTCAGGCCAGCGGCCAGAACGTGGGCAGTGGCGTCATGCACCGTTGCCAGATTTGGCATCGCATCCGTGCGGAGGCGGTTCGTCCACGAGGCCGGTGTCCAACCGGCAGCTCGTGCCGCGGTCATCACGGCTGCCTTCGCCGGGTGATCGTCGTCGTGCGCGTAGGCGGACACCACGACGCTGCCGCCCGGTCGAGTGACCCTCACTGCTTCACGCAGAGCTACAGCCGGATGCACAAGATGATTGAAGACGAACGCGGCTGCTACGACATCGAACGTGTCGTCGCGAAATGGCAGCGCGCGGGCGTCGGCCACGGCACACGGCGGGCGACGCGTGAAGTCGGTGCGGAGCATGCCGACGGCCATGTCGGTCGCTACGACGCGTGCTCCGGCCCGCTCCAACACCTGGGTGGCAGCACCGGTGCCGGCGCCGAGATCAAGGGCCCGCTTGTGCGCGAGCGAACCCAGTGGTGCCAGAGTCGCTTCTGCCATGCGGTCGTAGACGCGCGCCGGCCCGTTCCGCCACGCCCGTGCACCGAGCGAGTAGCTCTCGCTCATTGTCGCGTGGTCGGTCACAACAGGTGCGCAGCGTTGAGCGCGCGCTCGGACCACCAAGCGAGTTCCTCGCGGCCGCCCAACGCCTTCTCCCACCCGAACTGCACGAGTGCCCCGAGAAGGCAAAGCGCCACCTGTTGCGGCCACCAGTCGCCGACCTCGACGCCGTGACGTACCAATGCGGCGCGCAGCACCTCGATCGTGTCCTCTTTCGACATAGGCAGCCGTGCGGCGTTCAGCGCGAGGTACCAGGCCAAGTCATGGGCGACCGGCCCTTCACCGGGGTACGACCAGTCGATCAATGCTGTTCGTCCGTTGGCGAGCGCCCCGATGTTGCCGAACTTCCAATCGCCGTGGAGGAAGGTCGATGGCGTTGTCTTCAACGCGTCGATGAGCGGGGTGGCATCCGACCGGAGTTCACCGATCAACGCGACGACGTCGGGCGGTGCAACGTCGACAAATCGCGCCCAGCCCTGTGCGGCGATCTCGGGCACGATGGTTGGAAACCCGAGCTCGCGCTCGGACTCGATCATGCCTTTCCCGAACATGTGCCACCGGGTCTGATACGGCATGAGACCGATGTTGTCGTGCCACCCCCAGGCCCGAGCGGACATTCCTGCGAGATGATCGATGAAGCGCAAGTGATGTTCGATCGGTACAGCGTCGTCACATGCGGGCACCATCGCATCCGACATGTCTCGCATCAGGATGGCTGCGCCCCAGCCGTTGCGCCCGACACCGCGCGCGGCACCGACGGTGCCGTGGTCGATCAGGTCAGAAGCGATGTCCATCAACCCGGCCTCCCACACCAACAGGGGCCGCGGGCCAAGGTCGCCGAACACCCGCATCGTGAAGTCGTCGTCGACGTGTACGTACTTGACGATGTGTGGCTGCCCGTTCACTCGGACCCGCTCGAAGTGACTGCCCGACTTGGAGTCAGACGCCTCGAAAGGCGCTCGGTCGGTCGCTCCCTCGAGCAGTTCGTCGACAGAGTCACAAACGTGGCGTGGGCGTAGCAACAAGGCCGGTGTCGACGATGTGGTCGCTGCGTTCACTGCGCGCTGCCGGCGTGCAGTGGGTTCATCTGCGCCAGCAAGGCCGCGGGCCAGCGGCCGCCGCAGAACACGTGGTCCTCAAGGATCCGATCGCGGTTCGCGTCGATGGTGAGCATGTGGACGTGATGTGCGCCATGTTCAATACCACCTTCGGTCCAGGTCAGAAAATACTCGATTACCTCACCGTTCGGCGTCGGTAGGCGCCGCAACTCGGTAAAGACAGCGACGTCGTTGAACCAGCGGGAGTACTCGGCGCGCACGTCGTCAGACCCGTGGACGACAAACCGCCAGCCGGGAACGGTTGCGTCGAGCACAGCGGCGTCGGCAAAGAGATCGGCGGCGGACGCCATCGTTGCATCACGAATCGCAGCGAGGAATCGAGTGACGACCGTCGTTGTCGGTGAGGTCGTCGCATGCTGCCTGGGGTCGTCGAGGAGTTCGGTGTCGTTCATGGCAACATCTTGACGAGAGCAAATTGCAACGGGTTTGCAGCGATGTTGACCGACACCACAACGAGAGCTATTGGTTTGGCGGCACTGCGGAGGAATCGTTACGAGCGGCTGCGTTTTCATAGATGAGACGTGCGAGCCAAAGCCGGAGGAAGTGTGCGAGGCCGTGGCGCAGGTAGAGCGCGCTGCCGGTGATCGACACGCAAATGCCGAGGCCCGCGATGACGATGGCGTCGCCCTGCGTGAACGGATCAGCCGTTCGGTGTGACAGAAAGTAGGCGCCGGCACCGATGGCGATGCCCAGCGCCATGAGCGCTGCACCGAGGCGGGAACGGAGCACGTCACCGTTGAGTCGCTGCGCGGGGCGCAGGGCCTCTACGTCGGTGGCGAACTGTTCGAGTCTTGCGTTGGCCGGTTCGTCGCTCACGACGACTCCTTCGACGGTGTGGTGGATGGTGAGGTGGTCGGCTGTTGGCTGGTCCGGCCGAGGTACCCCGCGAGAACGCGCTGATCGGTGCGAATCTCGCTCGGTGTGCCGGACGCAATGAGTTGGCCGAAGTCGAGCACCCACAAGTCATCGCAGACTCGCATGACCAGTGACATGTCGTGCTCAACAAGAAGCACCGCCAATCCATCATCGGCAAGCTCACGCAAGACGACTGCGAGGTTGTTCGTCTCACGCTCGTCCTGACCTGAGGCCGGCTCGTCGAGCAGCAGCACGGAAGGCTTCGATGCGAGGGCCCTGCCGAGTTCGACGAGGCGGCCTTGCCCCGTGGGCAGCGTGTCGGCCCGGACCTCGGTGACACCGGTGAGTTGGAGCTGCTCGATGATGCGATCAGCAACACGAGCCGTGGGCTCCGGATCATGGGCGTGGCGTCGATGGACACCTGCAGCCAGGCGCAGGTTCTCGCGCACCGTCAGCGATCCGAAGAGCTCGAGACGCTGGAACGTTCGGGCGATTCCTGCTCGCGCGCGGCGG
Source organism: Actinomycetota bacterium (assembly GCA_043738925.1). Classification (GTDB taxonomy): domain Bacteria; phylum Actinomycetota; class Acidimicrobiia; order Acidimicrobiales; family WLNW01; genus WLNW01. Next base: position 14,590 of record JAYUFA010000531.1, on the reverse strand, counting down.
TACGACGGGCATCGTGCGAGATCGTTTCCGTTGAGCGTGACGGTTCCGTCGTCCGGCCGCAGCATCCCGGTGACCGCGTTGAAGAGCGTGGTCTTGCCGGCTCCGTTTGGTCCGATCAGGCCCGTTACCCTGCCGTGCTCGGCGGTCATCGTGACACTGTCGAGCGCCACTCGCCCGCCGAAGCGGACCGTGAGTTCGTGAATCTCAAGAACGGCCATGGGTCACCACGTCGAGCGAGAGCGCGCGGTCCAGGAACGCGATCTGTGCGTGGTCATAGGCAGCCGCGAATCCCCAGGCTTCGATCGGGGTCGCCAACACGGATTGCGCCGTACGTTGACGCGGAGGCCGGGCGACGATCGGGAGCACGGCGAGCAGCGTCAGGGTGGCGACTGCCCATCCCCAGTTGTCGATGACGCCGGCGAGTCGCACTACCCAGATAGCGATGGCACCCGCGACACCGCACGCCAACAGCGTGGTGTGTGCACGAACCGGCGTCCACTGCGGACGAATCGATTCGACGATGACGCCGTTGGGATTGTTCCCAACAGCTATCGCCGCCAGCGCGATGCTCATCGAGGTGAGTTGGGTGAGGTGAGGGAACAGGTTCGCCAGCGTCGGCCCACCGAGGAACACGCCGGCGAAAACTGCAGCGCCGATCGAACGAACCCCACCGACGACCATGGCGAGCAGCACGGAGACACCGACGAGGAGTTCAAATCGGCCCGCAGCCGCTGAGCGCAAGCTCATCCCGTACAGCGCGCCGCCCAACCCCGCGATGCCGGCCGACATCGTGAACACTGCGAGGGTGATCGAGCGAAGGTTCAGGCCGATGCTTGTGGCGGCCGCAGGGCTGTCGCGCATAGCGAGGAGGTGCTGGCCGAACACGCTGCGGCGCACTGCAACCACGAGGAGGACGCACGCGGAGAAGATCACCGATGTCGCGATGAAGAAAGCCTGGTCGCCACGCAGATCGATAGGGCCGAGGCGCGGGCGATCAACCGTGAGCGAGCCGGTTTGGAACAGTTGAAACCGATGCCCGAAGACGGTGAGGACAGGTAGCCCGAATATCCATCGGTCGAGGGCCACCGCGAACGCAGCTGTCGACAGCGCCAGGTAAATGCCCGACAGGCGAAGCGTGGGGAGAGCGACGATGGCGCCGACCGTTGCGGCAGTAAGCGTCGCGGCGACGAGTGCGATCGGCGTGCCGCCGTGGCCCATATGTGCGGCGACGATGGCGCCGATGCCGGCGAAGGTCATCTGGCACAGCGAGATTTTTCCTGCGTAGCCGACGAGGGGCACCATCGACAGCCCGATGAGCGCGAGGCCCCACACGCGCGTGATGTTGAACAGGTCGCCAGCGCTCAACACGGTCGACAAAACCACCGTGCCGATGACGACACCGACGCAGAGTTCGGTGCTGCCGCGCCATGTCGGGCTCGGCGTGAGTTCGCGAATGCGATGCTGGCGAGTCGGTTGTGATCGTGACGCGTTCAACACAAGGAGAGCGATGAACAGCACAGCTACGGGAGTGACGCCGAGAAAGCCTCGGACGTACTGCTGACCGGTGTGCAGCTTGGGTAGATAGCCGATCGCGTAGTCGTTTGCGAGACCGAGGATCAGCGCGCCGACGAAGGTCATCGGCAGGCTGCGCAGTCGGCCGATGACCGCGGCCGCGTAGGCGTTGACGATGAGCAGCGTCAGTGGGAGCGGACTCAAGCTGAGCTTCGGTGCGACGAGGATGCCGGCCAATGCTGCGAGCATCGTGCCCGTTATCCACGCCAGTCTGGCGCTACGCACCGGGTGAGCGCCGCTGAGCATCGACAGCGACCGGTCGTCGACCTGTGCTCGCATCGCTATACCAGCACGCGTGCGATAGAGCAGTTGGCGTAAACCCACGGCGACAAGCGCGGCAAGTGCGAGTACCAAGATGTCGTTGTACGAGACGCGCACGAAGCCCCACTCGACAACGCGCCCCGACCACAACGGCCGAACACTGCGGGCCTTGCTTGGGTCCCACACCCACAGTGCGAACGACATGAGACCGAGCATCACGGCGACGGTGACGACGAGCTTGGCCACTTCTGACGCGCCCTCGAGTCGACGCATGACGACGCGTTCGAGACCGAGCCCGAACAACGGGGCCAGAACGACAAGCACGACCGCGAACGCGAGCGGCGTCGGTACGCCCCAGCCGAAGCGGAGTTGCCAGTATGCGAACGCGGCCAGCATGCCAACCGCGCCGTGCGCGAAATTGAAGACGCCGGTCGTGGCGTACGTGAGTGTGAGCCCGCTCGCGGTGATCGCGTAGATGCTGGCGGTGGTCAATCCGCTGATCGTGTAGAGAGCGAACTCACGCACTCGTCAGCCCTCGATGTAGGTCTTCGGTGCCGCCACAACGTTGGTCGGATCGCAGTTGAAGATGTCGCGGTTCGGCTTGGTCACCGCGGGGTCGAGCACGAATCCGGTCGCTGTGGCCTTCAGCATGGTGAAGCAGTTCGACAACACACCTGGCCCAGAGTGCGTATCGACGGGTGCGCGAAGACCACCGGCGGTCCAATCCTTTTTGGCTCCGGCCTTGTCGATCACGCATGCCCCGGTCAGTGTCGATCCGCATTCCTTTGCGGCGGTCGCCCACAGCAACCATGCGCTCAGCGCTTGCAAGTGCGCGAAGTTCGGTGCTTTGTCACCGGTGGTCTTGATGAGGGCGATCGCTTGGCGCATTGTCGCGTTCTGGTCGGCAGCTTCGAATGGCCAGAAGCTCGTCGTGACATAGGTGGTGGGGAGCACGCCTTCCTTGGCAAGCGCAATCGTGGCAGCGTTGTAGTTCTGCACGCCGAGCGGTAACAGCGCCGGGGTCCATCCAACATCCTTCATCGATCGGACGAACGCGTCGATGTCCGGCGACAGCGTGAGGACACCTTGCGCATTGTGTCCGACCGCGTTCTGCGAGTACGGACGCCAGTTGTCGACCCCGGTGATCGGTGCCACCTGGAAATCGACGACTGCGTACCCAAGGCTCTGCATCGCGTCGCGTTGGCGCATCGCGAAGCTGTCTAGGCCGCCGCCGTTGACCGTGATGAGTGACATGGCTTTGAACGCCTGCGGATACACCGCGTTGAGTGCCCGCCAGTTCCCGACGGCGACCTGATGAATGGAGCTGTCGACGACCACTTGCTGCGCGGACTCGGCGGCCTTGGCCGACGTGGCGTATGCCGGGATGTGCGCCAAGTCGCACTTGAGTCGGGGTTCGACGCCGGCCTCGTCGAGCGGGTTGGCGTTGCCGACGAGCATGAAGTCGCTTTGACACGCCTCGATCATGCGAGCCCCGACTTCGAACAGCTTGGCGTCGCGCGTGGTGAGTGTGAGTTTGCGGCCGTTGATGCCACCGGCGGCGTTGCACCACTTCACGAAGGCGTTACCGATGTCGAAGGACTCCTGACCGATGCCGGGCAGCACCACATTGGTTGGATCGGCCATGGTGCCGAGGTGGATCTCGGTATCGGTCACGCCGCGCGCTGTGGCACCCGACGCGGTCCCCGGTCCACAGAGCGCCTTGAGCGTGCCGAAGTCACCGGGTCCGGGGCCCGCGGTCGTGGTGGGCGCGGGAACTCCCGCCGCGGTCGTGGTCGCCGACGCACGAACGGCGCCGGTGGAGCCCCCGCTCGCACCCGTGGCAGCCTGCGTGTGCGACGCCCGGCTGCATGCGCCGGCGACGAGCGCCAAGCAGACGACGGCGCCGAAAAGCTGTCGCGTTCTCCGTGCCCGTGTCGTCGTCACGCGGCGCGTTGGCTTGATCATGGCTGGTCCCCCTGGACTCCCGTGAGGCGGCGCGGGGCCGCCGTTTTGTGTCGTGCCGTCGGTCGCCGCTCACGACGCGGCGGCCGCTTGCGAGCGCGACGCGGCTGGCGAGTGAACGCTGCTGGATTCCCCCTGGAATGACTCTTTCTGTCACAGAACATAGCGTATGTCGTTCTCAAAAAGCAATACTGATGCCATGGCCGCAGTTGCTGTACCCCGCCGAGGGCGACCGCCGAAGTTCTCCCGGGACCAGATCGTCCGAGACGTCGCCGAGATGCTCCTGGCCGACCCGGACGTTCCGCTCACCATCGCCCGTGTCGCGGACGCCATCGGAGCAGCGCCCATGTCGCTGTACCGCCATTTCGCCGATCGCGAGGATCTTGTGGTGGCGGTGGCTCATCACCTGTTCATCGACGTGCGCCCATCAGTGGCGGTCGACGCGACGTGGCAGGAGCAGATTCGCATCTGGATGACGCACGTGCATGTCCAGGCGACCCGAGTACCGCAACTGGTGCAGCTCGCAGCGACCGGGGAGTCACCCGCTTGGCTCGCCGACTCGGCATACCTGGCGGCTGTGCTCACCGACGCGGGGTTCACTGACGATCGGCGCGTGGCCGAAGCGGTGCACTGGGTGGCGACAGCCACGATGGGCAACGCCATGATTCGCGCCACGGCTCCAGCGTCGTTCCCCACCCAAGCGCTCCAGGCTGCGGTGGGCGATCTCGCGGCCGACGACGCGCTGCGCATGACTCGCGTGCTCCCGCATCTTGCGGCCATTCACGACGAGGGATTCCGCGTCATCGTCGACTGGACGATCGCGGGCCTCGAGGCACAGTTGAGCGCCGCACGCGATGCGAGCCACTGAGCGTACGGCGCGCCCAGCAGCGCGGTCGCCTGGCGTGTCGGCGGCCGAGACGCACATGGACCGAACACGGTTTCGGGGTGGAGCTAAGGGGAATTGAACCCCTGACCTCTTCCATGCCATGGAAGCGCTCTACCAACTGAGCTATAGCCCCGAGGGAGCAGTCAGCATAGCAGCGGGGGCTCCCCGAGGACACCAAGCAACCGGTTCGGCGGAGCCGTTTTCCTGACGGGGGAGAGCACCGATCTAGGATCGTCGACCATGTCCACGGTCGGAGAGCGCATCGTCAACGCGGCCGCTTCCTCCGCGGCCGAAACGGGACGCGACGGACGGTCGCGCGGGATCACGTTCGTCGTCGGTGGCCGCGAGGAGCACGCGTCGTGGTCGGAACTGCTCACCGACGCCCAAGGTGTGGCCGGGGCGCTTGCGGAGCGCGGTATCGGACCAGGCTCCCACGTCGCTCTGCTCGGTCCGACCACGCGGCAACACGTGACGTTGATCGAAGCGACCTGGCTCTCCGGAGCCACGCTCGTGGTGTTGCCATTGCCGATGCGGTTGGCATCGGTCGAGGAGTTCGTGGCGCAGACTCGCCGTCGGATCGCACAGGCCGACGTCGACCTTGTCATCGTTGATCCAGATCTTGCGGTGTTCGTGACGGGTGAACCGAGTGAAGCACCGACGATCGGCTACGACGAGATCGGCCGCGCCGCCTTCGTTGCGCCACTCGTCGATCCACGGTCGTTGGCGCTGTTGCAATTCACGAGCGGCTCGACGGCCGACCCAAAGGGTGTGATGTTGCCGCACCACACGGTGTGTGCCAATCTCGACGCGATCGCGCATGCCGCGCGTGTCGATCGGTCGACCGACGTCTTGGTGTCGTGGCTACCGCTCTATCACGACATGGGCCTTGTCGGATTTCTCCTGTTGCCCATGAGCACGGGTTGCTCGCTCGTGCTCGGCGCGCCGCAAGACTTCATGACGGCGCCTTCGCAATGGATGGAGTGGATCGCTCGGTACCGCGGATCGCTCACCGCGGGCCCGAACTTTGCCTGGGTCCTTGCGACGCGTGCGTTGCGACGGAGCGACCCTCTCGACCTCTCGTCGTTGCGCGTTGCGTTGAACGGTGCCGAGCCAGTTGACCCTTCGGCGGTCGCCAACTTCGTCGACGCAGGTCGCCGCCACCAGTTCAAACCGGGTGCGGTGTTTCCGGCGTTCGGGATGGCCGAGTTGGTGATCGGTGGAGCGTTCCCCGAGCCGGGCCGTGGACTCGTCGTCGATCACGTCGATCGTGCGCTGGTCGAACGATCGGGCGTCGCCGTGCCAGCAGCGCCCGGCGCCGCAAACGCCGTCGCGTTCACTGCACTCGGCCATGCCGTGCCGGGGCTCGATTTGCGCATCGTCGACCCGCAAACACTCGACGTACTGAGCGATCGACACGTAGGCGAGTTGCAGATCAGAGGCACGTCGGTGACCCCCGGCTACTACAAGCGACCCGATGCCAACGGTGAGTTGTTCGACGGAGCATGGTTGCGCACCGGCGATCTCGCGTATCTCATTGATGGCGAGCTCTTTGTCTGCGGACGCATCAACGACGTCATCATCGTCGGCGGACGCAACATCTTCCCCGACGAGATCGAGCGTGCAGTGGCCAGGATCGACGGCGTTCGCGCCGGGAACGTCATCGCCTTTGGTGTAGCAGGCCGAAGCGGCAAGGAATCCGTGGTGGTGGTCGCAGAGGTGCGCACCGACGATGTGACGCTCGTGCGCAAGCATGTCGCCGAGCGCGTTCGTGATACGTGTGGTGTGCCGCCGAAGGACATCGTTCTCGTCGCTTCCGGCACCTTGCCGAAGACGTCTTCGGGCAAGTTGCAGCGCAGCGCGTGCCGATCGCACTATCTGGCTGGCGCGTACTGACATGGCGATCGCCCCCTCGCCCGACGTGCTCTTGGCATTCGGACTTCCGACGGAGGACGAACTCGTCCCACTTGACGGTGGCCACATCCACGCGACCTGGCGGATTCGAGGCCGTGATTCGCCCCGTGACGACACGGTGGTGCAACGGGTGAACGACGCCGTCTTTCGCGGTCCCCACGAACTCATGGCAAATCTCGACCGACTCGAGCCAAAACTGGTTGCGAGCGGTGTTCCGACGATTCGCTGGCATCGAACATCGGACAACTCGCTCTTGTATCGTGATGCGGAGGCACGGGTGTGGCGGGCGTATCGATGGATCGACGGCGAGGTCCACAGATCGGCCGCCGACCTTGATGCTGTTCAGTCGATCAGTCGTGCCTTTGGGTTGTTCGCGGGGGCGCTCGCCGACGAGCCGCTCGACCGCTACGTCGAAGTGATCCCTTCGTTTCACGATTTCGTCGCTCGTGAGCGGGCGTGGCGTTTTGCCGTGTTGCGTGACGACGCGAATCGCTTCCTACACGCGCAAGCCGAAGTGGAGCGAGCATCACGCATGCTTGAGCGCGTGCACGAGTTGGACGAATACGAGGCGTGGTGCGGCCTACCGTCGCGCATCGTGCACAACGACGCGAAGGCTGCCAATGTCGTCCGGGGGAGCGACGGCTTGCTCACGGTGATCGATCTCGACACCACAATGCCTGGTCCGCTGCTCGCTGACATCGGTGAACTGGTGCGTACGCTGTGCCGGAGCGCGTCCGAACACGACGACACCGTGGCGAGCACGCTGCAGATAGAGCGCTTTGGTCTCGTGCTGCGGGGTTGGCTCGAAGGCTACGGGCGCGAGCTGCACGCGATCGAAATAGCAGCGTTACCCATTGCGGGCATCATGCTGACCGTCGAGAACGCATTGCGGTTCTTGTCGGATTATCTCGACGGCGACATCTACTTCCCCGTGACCGATCCCGATCAGAACCGGGCGCGTTTTCGAGCGCAGATCGGCCATGCCCAAGCGCTGCTCGACGGCGTCAACGACTTGCGGCGGGTCGTCGCACACGAACGAGCGAGGCTCGCATGACCGAACGCTGGATGATCGTCCGAAACGCAGATGTACTCGTCAGCGGGGGAGAAGGTGAGCTGGCCGAGTTCCCGGACCGTGATGTGCTCGACGCGCTTGCTGATCACGAGACCGAACACGAGATCGGACCGGCCGGCGAAGATTCTGTCTATGCGATCGGTGTTCCTGGCGACACCGCGCCACCCGACAGATACCGCTTCGTGCCGTTGTTCTCCCTGCATCCAATGGTGACCGCCGTCGACTGGACGCTTGCCGGTCGCGCGGTGCAGATCGTCGAATGGGCTCGCACCCATCGATTCTGTGGACGTTGCGGTGCGCTCACCGAACGCGCAACAGGCGAGCGCGCCATGCGTTGTCCGTCGTGTCGGCTGTTGTCGTTTCCGCGATTGTCACCAGCCGTGATCATGGTCGTACACCGCGGCGACGAGATGCTCTTGGCTCACGGACGCGCCTTTCCGATGCCGATGTACAGCGCGCTCGCCGGATTCGTCGAGCCCGGCGAATCGATCGAGGACGCGGTACGTCGAGAAGTGCGCGAAGAAGTCGGCGTTACGGTTGGCGCGTTGCAATACGTCGGCAGCCAGCCGTGGCCGTTCCCGAATTCGTTGATGCTTGGGTTCTACGCGGAGTGGCTCGACGGCGAAATCGTCATCGACCCGGGTGAAATCGTCGACGCGAAGTGGTTCCACATCGACGACATGCCGAGCTTCCCCGGATCGATGTCCATCGCATCACAACTCATCAACGGATACATAGCGACTCGTCGCTGACCTCTGCCGACGATCGCGCCGCGCCCCGTTGCTCAGATCGCGTGGACGGCATCGAGAACTGCCTGCCACGTCGCGGGCTCACCGCCTGCGCTCGGGAGTTGCACGCGATCGAGCAATCCGCCGAATCGTTCCTTGATCGCCGGAGCCACGCTGTTCGGTTCGCCGACAACCGCGAACGCGTTGAGGACATCATCGGTGATCGCATCGCCCATCTGCGCCCACTCTCCGCGCCTGGACAGCTGGTGCAATTCGTCGCCGAGATCCCCCCAGCCGTGGTGCTCGAGCACCGGGCGGTACGCGGGTGTCGAGCCGTAGAACGCCAGCTGCGCGCGTGTCGCCGCAGCACGTATTGCGAGTTCGCGTTCGTCGCGCCCCGTGACAACGAACATTGGCATCGTGGTCTGAAAGTTCTCGCGCCGCCGGTTCGTCGCGGCGAGGCCGCGCTCGATCGCCGGCATCGTGACTTCGCGGAAGTAGGCCGCAGTCGTAAACGCGTGTGCGACGAGGCCGTCGGCCGCTTCGGCGGCGACCGTTGTCATCGCGGGGCCCACAGCGGCGAGCAAAACTGGCGGTGGGCCGTGCGGGTTCTCGCCCGGCCGAAACATCGGGGTCATCAACGTGTGCCGGTAGAACGCTCCTCGAAACGCAAGCGCCTCGCCGGTCTCCCATGCGTGCCAGATCGCACGAACGGCAAGGATGAATTCGCGCATGCGCGCTGCGGGCTGCGACCACGGCATCGAGAATCGCTTGGTGATGTGCGGTTTGATCTGACTACCGAGACCGAGCAAGAACCGACCGTTTGAGAGTCGTTGTAGATCATGGCTGATCACCGCGACGGTCATCGGGTTGCGCGCGAACGCGACTGCGATGCCCGTGCCGATTTCGATGCGCGACGTGGCCTGTGCGGCAAGCACGAGCGGTAGGAATGGGTCATGCGCGAGCTCGACCGAAAACAGCCCGTCATACCCAGCGGCCTCGGCGCTGGTCGCGGCGAGCGGTGCATCCGCGAGATCGCCGTGCAGGCCGATGTCGATCTTCATCCTGTCAGTCGTCTCAGTCGTCCTGGTCGCGAAGGAACTTTTCAACCTCTGCCGCGAGCTCGTCACCACTTGGCAACCCGTCTTCGTCAGCGCGCCGGATGGCATCGTCTTGCGCCTCGAGCTGACGCAACATCTCCGCGTGCTCATCGTTGCGTGACACCAACTCGTCGAGTCGTTGGCGGGTAGCGACCGATTGTTCGCGCAGCGCCTCGGCATCGAACTGCAAGCCGGCCACGATCCGTGCGCCGTCGAGCAACGCGGCCGCGGCCGCGGGGTATGGCATCGTGGCGGCGTAGTGCGGCACCTGTGCCCACAGCCCGATCGCGGGGATGTCGAATTCGACGCATTTGCGCTCGATGGCGGCCTGTACGCCTGCTGGGATGTCGAGGGTGGCGTTGGTGAAGCCCACCTGCGCGGCGAGCGCGCGATCGGTCGCGGTTGCCGACAGGCGCGGTGGTCGCGTATGCGGCGATGCTGCCGGGTACGCACCAAAGCCGACCACGATGCGCGTATCGAACTCCACTGCAAGGTGCAGGACTGCTTCGGTGAATCGCCGCCAGTTGTGATCGGGCTCAGGCCCGTGCAGGGTGAGGAACGGTGTTCCGAGCCGGTCGGTTGCGAGTTCGAGCGTGATCTCGGGCCAGGTGAGTCCGGTGTTCACGCCGTCGTTGATGTGCATCATCGGTCGCCGTGCTCGGTGGTCGAGCAGTTGCTCGGTATCGAAGCGGGCTACGACCTTCGACCCTTGTTCGGAGCGCGCCGCTCCAGCCGCCGTGAACGCCGCCGCGCCCGCGTCGATCCAACCTTCGAGGTGAACGATCAACGCCGGTCGCTCGATGTCGGGCCGCTCGATGAGCTCGAACAACGGGCCTCCGGAAAAGTCGGTCATAGCCGCGCTGCGGTCTCTGCGGCCCGGTGCGCGAGCAGCTCGACGCGGCGCGCGAAGGTCTCGATGTCGCCGCCGGCAGTGGCGCTACCCATGGCGCCGGCGCGATAGCGCGCATAGACACCTTCGATGATGCACGCGACTTTCCAGTACGCGAACGCGAGATAGAAATCGAAGTCGGAGAGGTCGAGCGGTGACTGCGCCGCGTACGCCGCGACGACCTCGTCGCGGGTGAAGAAGCCTGGCGCGATGGTGGGCGGCGATTCAAGTGTGTACGCGTCGTCTGTTGGCTCGCACCAATACACCAACAGCTGTGCAACATCGGCGAGCACATCGCCCAGAGTGCACAGCTCCCAATCGAGCACGGCGCGCATATCTCCGGCGGGGGACAGGATGCAGTTGTCGAGGCGAAAGTCGCCGTGCACGATCCCCGAACCTTGCTGCGCGGGGATGCGGTCGACGAGAAGATCGTGCACGCGCGCGATTTCGGGCAGTTCACGCGTCTTCGAGTCCTCGAACTGTTGACGCCATCGCTTGAGTTGCCGAGCGATGTATCCGTCCTTACGGCCGAGCGATCCAAGCCCGATGGCGTCCGCGTCGACCTTGTGGATCGCGACAAGTGTGTCGATCATCGCCGTACAGGAGCGACGACGCACTTCGGGTGCGACTGCAAGCGCGTCCTGCTCGCCGCGTAGTACAACGCCGTCGACAAAGCCCATCACGTAGAACGGAGCGTCGTTGACGTCGAGGTCATCGCACAAGCCGACCAAGGGCGCAACCGGCACGTTCGTGCGGGCCATCGCGGACAGGATTCGATGTTCACGGGTCATGTCGTGCGCTGTCGCCAGTAAGTGGCCAAGTGGCGGGCGCCGAAGCGCCCAGGCGTGTTCTGCCGCATCGGTGACGCGATACGTGAGGTTTGACCGGCCTCCCGCGATGAGTTCGAACCTCAGGGGCGAAGCCATCCCCGTCGTGTGCGCCGCCAGCCATGCCGTCACGGCGTCGACTCGGATGCCGGGCAAGTCGGTCATGGGCCGCCAACCTACAGCGGTCTCCCCGCTGTGCGCCGCGGTTCTGTGCCTGCGGGGTCACCTCGGCCATGCGGTCGGGCCCGATGATGTTGCGGGCCATGGCGACCCTCGGCCGGTTGGTCTCAGGAGGCCTGCCCCTACGCTTAGGGGTTCAGCGGATAGGTGAAGGTTCGCGGGCGTGCCCTCGACATCTCGCCTGTTCCCGGCGAGATCAACGACGGTGCGCCTACGAGATCTGGCCGACGTGTTGCCAAGGAGGCCCAATGGCGATTGATGTCACCGATGCCACATTCGAAGTTGATGTGATCGAGCGGTCCAAGACCGCGGCTGTCGTAGTTGATCTCTGGGCCCCGTGGTGTGGCCCATGCGTGCAGCTCGGACCCATCCTCGAAAAAGTTGTCGGGGCCACCGCAGGTCAGGTGGTATTGGCCAAGGTGAACGTCGACGAGAACCCAGCCATTTCGCAGGCTTTTCGCGTGCAGTCGATTCCGGCAGTGTTCGCGCTGAAAGACGGTCAAGTCGTCGGTAGCTTCGTCGGCGCCAAGGGTGAAGCGGCCGTCGTCGAGTTCGTCTCGGGTCTTCTACCGAGCGACGCGGAGACCCGTATGCAGGATCTCGTCGATGCGGGCGACGAGTCCTCGCTCCGCGAGGCGCTTGAACTCGAGCCCGACCACCACGACGCCATCGTGAAGCTTGCCGACCTGTTGGTGGCAGACGGCCGGAACGACGACGCGTTGGCGTTGCTCGGGCGTATCCCCGAGACGCCGGAAACGAAACGCATCGCGGCGATCGCTCGGACGGGCGCTGAACTCGGTCCCGACATCGCCGGCCAGCTCGACCAGCTGCTCGATCAAGTGAAGGCCGACGACGAAGCACGTCAGCGATATGTCGACCTGCTCGAGATCATGGGGCCGGATGATCCCCGCACCGCTGGCTACCGGCGCAAGCTGACAACGCAGCTGTTCTAGCGGTTCGTCCGCTTGAGAACGTTCCCGCTACGCGGTCCATTGGTCCGTCAGCGACGCCGGGTGTCGTACCCCCTGCGTAGGGTGGTGAGTACAGCTCGTCAGCCTGCTGTAGGGGCCGACCTCGGTTTGCACGTCGCGCGTCGGTCACTGCATGGGTCGACCGCGACCTTCGTCGCGAGGTGATCAATGACGATTTCTGTGGATTCTCCGCACAACACGGATCATGGCGGCTTCTCGTTTCGGGCTCGAGTGATCCAGGCAAGCGCTCGATGGACGACCGATCAGCGTGATCTCGTGCATCTGCTCGCCGAATTCGATCTCTCGGGCGAATGGGCGCTTGACGGTGCCAGAACAGCCGCGCACTGGCTGGCTGACGTCCTCGACCTCGAACTTCGCACCCTTCGCGAATGGCTCCGCATCGGGCACGCACTTCGCCGCCTGACGGCAATCGACGAGGCGTTCGCGGCGCAACGCATCTCATACTCCAAGGTTCGTGCGATCACGCGTGTCGCGAAGCAGGAGACCGAACACGCCTTGTTGAAGATCGCTGAGGAGGTCCCGGCAAGTCAGCTGCCGTATGCGATCGCCGCGTGGCTGGGTCGGCACGAGACGCCAGCCGAAACCGAGGAGCGGCACCGCACGTCTCGCTTCTTTCGCTGGTGGCTCGAACCTGACGGGATGGTCGCAGGCTCCTTCCGGCTCGCTCCGGCTGACGCAGCGGCAATCACGGCGCCGGTCGATGCCGACGTTGCGCGGAATCGTCTGATCGCCATGAAGGACTTCGCGCCCACGAATACCGCGGAGGGTGACGAAGACGCGTCTGCGGGGCCTTTCTTGCCACGGAAGGTGACGCAATGGCCGACGTTGGGTCAACAGCGGGCGGATGCGCTCATGGCGCTCGTCGAGCGTGGGGGTCGGGCGACGATCACAACGGAGGTCGTCGTGCATGCGCGTGGCGACGGATGCACCTTTGACGACGGCACACCAATTGCCGGGAGCGTGGTCGAGCGCCTGGCTTCGGATGCATTCCTACGTGCGCTGATCCATGACGCAGAAGGGCGCCCGATCAACGCTTCGGACCGGCAGCGTCATCCAACGAAGCGCCAGAAGCGGGTCGTGCGCGAGCGCGACCCGCGCTGTGTCGACTGCGGTTCGATTGACCTCCTGTCGTATGACCACGTTCCGGATTTCGCTATCAGTCATCAAACGATCGTTGATGAACTCGAACCTCGGTGCGCGCCCTGCCACCGCGCCCGACACGACCGTGTTCAACACGACCGAGACGACCCCAATGAACGCGCCGCGTCTTGAATATGCGGAGATATATTGAAAAGTCCTTCCCCTCCCTGAAAAAGCGCGCCGACAGGTGACAGCTCCGCAGCCAAGAATTCTCTGTTGGGCTGCCCACAGCCCAACACCTCTTTTGTTGTCGGGTCGCCTCGCCGATCGGCTCCTGCTTGAGGTCTCCGCGACGGGAGGGTCTGTCATGGCCATCGACGAAGGTACGTTCGCGGGAACGCGGCCGTGGCTAGCGGCAGCATTGCGAGCCCGATTGTCACCTCTTGCGGCGCTGCACGAGTCACGCGGTCCTCGGGTAGTGGCGAGGTGGATGGCTGTGGTCATCGTTGTCCTCGTCGGCGTGGTCGCATGGCTTGCGCTACGCCCACCATCGCACCCGCCAATCGAGACACTGTTGCCTCGGGCGAACGCGTCAGGCGGTCTGGGCCAACGTGGAGCAACCGGAGCGAGCGGTGGCGTTGCGAATGCGGTCGACGCTGGCGTTACGACTTCGGCGGCTGACCGCTTCGTCGTCCACGTTGTCGGCGCGGTGGTTTCGCCTGGTGTGGTCCACCTCGCGGCCGGCTCGCGGGTACTGGACGCGGTGGCAGCAGCCGGTGGGCTCACGCTCGTTGCTGACACGAATCGGGTCAACCTGGCCGCGAAGGTACTTGACGGTCAGCACCTCGTGATTCCGAGGATCGGCGAGGTCGTACCCGCTCTGGCCGACGACGCGATTTCCGTGACGGGAGCAGGTACTGGCCATCCAGATCCTTCGTCCCCGGTCAATCTGAATGACGCCACATCGGCTCAGCTTGACGCTCTACCGGGAGTGGGGCCGGTCACTGCGGCGGCGATCATCGCTTACCGCACCCAGCACGGTCCGTTTCACAACGTGAACGCACTCACGAACGTTCACGGCGTCGGCCCCTCCATGCTCGAACAACTTCGACCGCTCGTTCGGATCTGAC
>JAYUFA010000530.1:0-3291 GCA_043738925.1 Actinomycetota bacterium | reverse complement strand
ACGAACGAGACCGAGTTCCATCGCCGGAACCTACCCGGCCCTACATCCGCGCGCGACGTGCCTTGCCTGTGGTGCGCGACGTCCGTTCCCGCGCCGCGCTGATTCGAAGAAGTGGACATCTGTCCACTAAATTGGACGATTGATCATCAATCAGGGGGTGTGCGGTGGCGCTGAACCGCTCGTGCGTTGAATCAATACGTTTCGCGGTCGCGGGGTTGAACGGCGGGGACATCGACGCGTACCTCGAGCAGTTCGACGATTCGTGTCAACGGTGGGTCGCCGGGTTCGACCAACCACTCACCTTGGGCGACATTCGCGCAAGCCTCGAGCAGTTCCACGCGGCGTTCGAAGCATTACATCTCCGCGAGGACGCGTTGTTCGGCGACGAGTCGCGGGTGTGCGCCCGGTGGCGGCTGTGCGGACGCCATGTCGGCGAGTTCATGGGACTCCCCGCGTCGAATCGCGAGATTTCGGTGGAGCAGTGCGAGGTCTACGAGTTCCGCGACGGCAAGGTGGCGACGGTTTGGACGTACGGCGACATGGGAAGTTTGTTCCGCCAGATCGCGACCGACGCTTTAGAAGGCGACGCCTGATGACCGACGATCTCGCCCCGTCGCTGTTGCTCGATGCGGCAGTCATCGATGATCCGTATCCGTTCTACCGGCGGCTCCACGCGCACGCCCCGGTTTGGCAGGTCCCGGGTACCGAGGTGTTCATCGTCAGTTCCTTCGCCGCCGTTGCCGAGGCAACAGGTCGGGTCGAGGACTTCTCGTCGAACATGCAATGCCTGCTCTACCGCGACAGCGACGGCGTCCCCCAACGACTCTCCTTCGGCGACGCCGGCATACAGACCCTCGCGACCGCGGACCCACCGCTGCACGCGTTGCATCGCAACACCGTCTTTCCTGACCTCGTCGCCAAGCGCATGGCCGCCCTCGAACCTGACATCGCCCAGGTCGCCCACCAGTGCGTGCAGCGCGCGGTCGAACAACGCAAGATCGAATTCATGGCTTCGGTCGGCAATGTCGTGCCGATCACCATGATCAGTCGCCTCATCGGTTTCCACGACGCCGATCCGGATCGGCTTCTCCGCGCCGCGTTCGACTCCACCGCGATGCTCGGCTCGACGCTGACGCTCGACGACCTCCACCACCTCATCGCGGTCAGCGACGACATCGGCACCTGGATCGCCGAGCAACTCACCAGCGCCGCAGTCGCGCCGGGAGACGACATCTTGGGCTCTGTCGCCCGTGGCCTCGCGTCAGGGGCGCTCGGCGTTCAGGAGGGCCGCGTGATTCTGCACACCCTGCTCAGCGCAGGAGGCGAGTCCACCACCAGCCTGCTCGGCAACGCCGCGCGCATCCTCGCCGAACAACCCGACCTGCAACACCACCTACGAGACCGCCCCGAGCTCGTCGATGCATTCGTCGAAGAAGCACTCCGTCTCGAGTCACCGTTTCGCTACCTGATGCGATCGGTTCCAACAACGACGTCGCTCGCCGGCGTCGACATCCCAGTCGGCGCGACCGTGCTGTTGTTCTGGGGTGCCGCAAACCGTGACGCCGCCGAGTACGACCATGCCGATCAGGTCGACCTCGAGCGGCGCATTGCGCGTCACCACGTCGCCTTCGGACGCGGCATCCACCACTGCGTCGGCGCGCCCCTCGCCCGACTCGAAGCACGAGTTGTGCTGACCACACTGCTCGAACACACCAGCGACATCACGCTCGACTCCGACCGACCACCTCGATGGGTGAATAGTCTTCTCGTGCGACGCCAGGAACACCTGCACATCCGGCTCGAACCGCGGCCACGATCGGCGCACGGATGACCATGAGCAAAGCGCCGTCGCTGGCCCGACCCGGTCAGCACGCCGACGGCCCCGTCGATCGGCGAATGCAACGTCGCGAAGCTCGCCGCGCCGACAACCGAATCGCGATCCTCGACGCGGCCGAGCAGGTATTCGGCGAAGACGGAATCCGCGAAGGATCTCTCCGGCGCATCGCCGCCGCATCAGGCTTTTCGACCGCGGCGATCTATCTGTTCTTCGAGAACAAGCAGCACCTGCTCGCCGAGACCCTCACGCGACGTGGCGATGAGCTCATCGACACGCTGCAACGCGAAGCCACCCGCGACCTCACACCACTCGACAAGCTCCACCAAATCGTCGACGTCACGGTCACGTTCTTCACCGAACGCCCCGAGTTTCAGCAGATGCTCGGCCGCCTTCGCGGCGGACCGTCGATCACCGGTCCGACGCTCGCCGAGTTCGCCGGGGACGTGACCGGCCGATTCGACACCGCGATGAACGTCCTCGCACAACTCGTCCACGAAGGCCAGATCGCCGGCGAGATCCGCGACGGCGACGCACGCGCACTCGCCCACTTGTACTCCGTGCTCATCAACGAACACGTTTTCCTCAGCGCAGCCCGCGCGAGCACCGCCGGCGCACTCACTACCGAACAGTTCCATGCACTCATCGACGGCGCACTCCGAAACCGTCCAACAACGCTCGCACGAAAACCACGGCGTGGGTGGTCAGCAACAACGGAGACGCCTCGACCGAAGTGACACTCACCGCACGAGGTAGCCGCCATCGACCACGATCTCCTGACCGGTGACGTACGCGCTCTCGTCACTGGCCAGGTAGAGCATCGCGTTCGCGATGTCGAGCTCGGCGCCAACGTGCTTCATCGGCACCCGTTGGCCGAACAGACGCAAGCGCTCCTGCTGCTCCTCGGGCGCGAGGTGTTCGCGCTCACCGGTGGTCATCGGGCTGCGCATGAACCCGGGTGACACGCAGTTCACGCGGATGTTCCGTGACGCGAGCTCGCTCGAGATATGACGTGTGAAGCTGAGCATCGCGCCCTTCGATGCGGCATAGGCCGCGCCACCGACGCTGCACGACGCGGCGATCGACGCAGTGTTGACGATGGATCCCCCGCCGCGCTCGAGCATCAGCGGAACCGAGGCCCGCGTGCACAGGTACGCGCTCTTGAGGTTCACCTGCAGCACGCGGTCCCACACGTCTTCGTCGCAGTTCCATGTTTCGCTCGCCGTGCCCTGCACGATGCCGGCGTTGTTGACGAGCACGTCGACGCCGCCGAAGCGGGCGACCGCGGACTTCACCGCCAGATCGGCGCCGAACGCAGTCGCGATATCGGCCACCACGAGCTCGGCCTGCGCTCCGATGTCCGCGACGAGCGCCATCGTCTCGGTCCCGCCGCGCGCGTCGAGATCGACAACCACGACGTGGGCCCCCTCCTGTGCGAAACGGACGGCCGCCGCTCG
>JAYUFA010000529.1:0-23181 GCA_043738925.1 Actinomycetota bacterium | reverse complement strand
CGCGTACAACGAGTGGCACCAGCTCGATCATCGTCCCGAGAATCTCGCGCTCGACGGTGTGCGCTACGGCGAGCGTTGGGTACGCACGCCCGAATGCGCGGCGGCGTCCACGGCCGATCGCCGGCTCGCCCCAACGCACTACGTGAACCTCTACTGGTTCCGCCCGCCGATCGCCGACGCGGTGACCAAATGGCAAGGGCTCGCTGAGCAAGCCTTTCAATGGGGTCGTCGCCAGGACATAGCGCTGTGTACACGTCCGCTGATGGGCTTCTTCGATATCGTCAAGGGCTACGTTCGGCCCGAGGTCTTGGTGTCGATCGAGGCGCTGCCATTTCGTCCAACGCGCGGGGTGATCGTTGAGGTTGTGCAGCTCAGCCAACCGCATTCGATCGGTGTCGAGGCCTTCTATCGATGGGTTGACACGGTGGCAATGCCCGCAGTGCTGCGCGTTGATGGTGTCGCCGGTGCCTACACGTTCGCGAGCGTGACGAGCACCATCGACGCAGGATTCGCCGCCAGCGACGATGCGCGCACGTTCGAACCAACCGGCGCTGCGCAGGCAGGGTCGTTGCGCATCACCGTCACCTATTGCGACGACGACGCTCTTGTCGTGCGGGCAAGACTCGACGCGGCGCACAGCGCGCTCGGCCTTGACGCGCAGCTGACATCCGCAGGTGCGACCATGATCTTCTCCAGCGCGCTGCGTGTCATCGAGCCGTGGACGTGGAACTGGTTTGATCAGGAGGAACAACAATGACCGAGACCGACGACTACGTGGCCATCGTGCGCGTGCAGAACGCATATGCGGACATGGTCACGCGCCGCGCCTGGCCCGAGTTCCACGAACTGTTCCTGCCTGAGGCCACCGTGCAGGTCGATCGGCGCAATGGCGATCCGCTCGTCTTTGACGGGCCCGACGGCATCAGCGGCTTCATCGACACGGCGTTCGAGGCGTATCCGTTCTTCATCTTCACGATTCTCAACACGCATATCGACCTGTATCCCGGCGGCGACCATGATGTGGCTCACGCCCGCAAGTACATCTGCGAGCTACGTCAGGAACACAACGGTCGGTTCTCACAGGCGTTCGGGCTCTATCAGGACGTCTATCGCAGAGTCGACGACCGCTGGTGGATCGCAAAGCGCTTCTACAGCAGCCTCGCCCGCACCGCCGACGACCTCACAACGTTCCCCTATCCCCCCAACGCGTTCGCGTTGCCCCAGTAGATTCACGTCGCCACGCTGAAGGCAGGCGCGATCTCCCGCCTATCTCATTCCGCCGTCGACGAAAATGGAACGGCCGGTCATGAACGATGAGGCGTCGGTGGAGAGGAACAGCGCGGCGCCGACGAGGTCGTCGGGCGTCGAGAGACGCTTGAACAGGTTCTGATCGGCCATATCGGCCATGAACGCGGCGCGCCGTTCTGGATCTACCGGCAGGATCATGTCGGTGGCAACGGACCCAGGCACGAGCGTGTTGACTCGCACGCCGCGCTCGGCCCATTCGCGCGCCATCGTGGTCGACCAGTTCGCCATGGCAGCCTTGATGGCGCAGTAGGCACCAATCCCTTCCATCGGCTGGGTCGCACAGAGCGCACCGATGTTGACGATGGCGCCGCCGCCGTCGTTCGCCAGCAGTTCGAGGGCCGCCACGGACAAGAACAGCGGGCCTTTCAGATTCACCTCGTAGAGCCGATCAAGCTCGGCCTCGGTAACGCGCACGGTGACGTGAGGTTTCAACGCGCCGGCGTTGTTCACCAGCACGTCGAGGCGCCCGAACCGGTCGGCTACATGCGATACCAGCACGGCATGAGCGTCACGGTCGGCAATATCGAACCGCACGGCGCTCGCGCGGCCGCCAGCGGCGACGATCTCGGCGGCAACCGCCTCGCACGCTTCGAGCGTGCGGGCGGCGCACACCACCGCCGCGCCTGCCTCGGCCAACGCAATCGCAAGCGTGCGACCGATACCGCGGCTAGCTCCGGTAACCAGAGCCACCTTGTGTGTGAGGTCGAATCGGTTGTGCATCAGCGCACCTCGGGCTTTCCGGCCAGCACGCCACCGTCAGCGATGAAGTCGGCGCCGGTGCAGTACGAGGACTCATCTGAGGCGAGGAAGACATTGACCGCCGCCACTTCGCTCGGCTCGCCACGACGCTGCAGTGGATAGCCGCCGTACGCCCGCGAATAGTCGTCATCGTCCCAGCCCTTGCGGTCGGTCATTGCAGTGCGAATGGGCCCCGGCACGACGCAGTTGACGCGCACACCGAAAGGCCCGAACTCGATCGCGGCGGTGCGGGTGAGTCCGCGCACGCCGAACTTCGACGCCGTGTAGGCACCGAACCCGTTGCGGCCTTCGTAGCCCTGGGGCGACGCAACGTTGATGATCGAGCCACCGCCGATCTCGCGCATTGATGGCACGACTGCGCGCATGCCGATGAAGCACGAGGTGAGGTTCGTGTCGATCACCTTGTGAAACGTTTCGAGGTCAGTGTCAAGCAGAGGTTGTACGCGGATGATGCCCGCGTTGTTCAACAGCACGTTTGGCGGTCCGAAGATGCCGACAGCTGTAGCCACGATCGCGGCCCACGCGTCCTCACTGGTCACGTCTGCACTCACATAGCACGCCACGGTTTCTCCAGCGGCTTCATTGAGCAGCGCGGCGACGGCGGTACCGAGATCGTCGCGCTTGTCGACCAACACAACACGTGCGCCTTCGGCAACAAACCTCTGCGCCGACGCCTCGCCCATGCCACGCGCCGCGCCCGTGATGATGGCAACCTTGCCAGTAAGCCGCCCGACGGCGACAACGGAACTGCTCATCGGTCAGCGTCCTTGGTGATCTGACGCGTGCCGCTGAGAAACGCGTCGCGGGCCTTGTCGCCGTCGCCGTACAGGTTCATCTCGTACGTGTAGCCCTGTTCGAGGCGATAGTGCTTCGAGAGATCGTAGATGTCGATGTGGTTCAGCGCCTCCTTCGCGGCACGCACCACACGCGCCAGCTTGCCGGTGATCTTCAGGGCGGTCTCGTGTGCGACCTTCATCAGATCATCGGGCTCACAGAGCTTGTACACCGTTCCCCATTCGTAGAGCTGCGCTGCTGTGACGGGCTCGCACGTGAACACCATCTGGCGCAACTTCATCGGCGGAACCAACTTGGCGAGGTGCGACGCGCACCCGAGCGCTCCGTTGTCGACCTCGGGCAGCCCGAAGCGCGCCTTCGTCGATGCGATGAGGATGTCGCAGCTGCCCACAAGGCCGACCCCGAGCCCCATACAGAAGTCATTGACGGCGGCGATCGTCGGTACCGGACATTCGTAAATCGTGTCGAAGGCGGCGTAGCACGCAGCACCCGAACCCAACATGTGCTCGAAGCCTTCTACCGATTGCATCTCGCGGATGTCGATGCCGGCGTTGAACCCCTTTCCCTCGGCCGTGAGGATGATGACGCGAACGGCGTCGTTCGCGCCGAGGTCGCGAAATGCGTCGCGGATCGCCCACGTGTCGCCCACTGTCAGGGCGTTCACCGGCGGATGGTGCATGGTGACCACGGCAATGCCGTGCTCGTCGAGACTCGTGCTGATGGTCATTGGGTCTCCCGAAGTCGTGATCGCGCCATGATTGCCGATGCACGGCATGGCGCGCCTGTGCACGACGTGGTCTTGTATCGCCATGACCACCTTGGACGACGATGCAAAGACCCTGCTTGACGGCGCCAACTTCGGTCATCTGTCCACATTGCAAGCTGGTGGTCAGCCGAAGCTTGACGTGGTTTGGGTAGGTCGAGAGGGCAACCGCGTGATTGTCGCCACCGACGCCAGGTCGATCAAAGCGGTCAACACCGCTCGCGACCCGCGCGTCGCGTTGTCCGTGGTTTCTTTCAGCGATCCGTACTTTCAGCTCTTGCTGCGTGGCAGCGTCGTCGAGACCCGCGCCGATGACGATTTGGCCGTACTCGATGCACTTTCGCAGAAGTACCTCGGCACGCCTTTCCCCCGCCGCACCTGGTCGTCGCGCCTCGTGCTGGTCATCGAGCCCCACATGGCGCGGTCGTATCGCTCTGCTCTGCGCGACCCGCGGACCCCACCCCACACCGAATAGGGCCAGCGAATAGGTGACGCGTCGGGGCCAGATCGCGCGTCGCCGGGCTACGACGTGTACATCACGAGCGTGTCGAGCTCGCGCATGGCCGAGCAGACCCGCGAGGCCATTGCCATGAACATGTCGTCGCCGCGCGCAGTGCGTGCTGACGTCACTGCACCGAGCACGGTGACGATCACGCCTTGGCCGATACCGAAGCGGTACTCGTCCCACATCGTCGAGCGATCGACTTGCACGCCGTGGGTGGCCAAACGGTCGTGATAGGCGTCGACCAGCGCTCGTTCATGTTGCTGGCGCGCGGGCGCAGACAGACTTGTCGAGATCAGATAGGCGAGGTCATGACCGGCCGAGCCGGCGCCCGCGGTCTGCCAGTCGACCACGATGCATTCGGGCGGCTCGGTGCCCGGCACGAAGAGCAGGTTGTCGAGTCGATAGTCGCCATGCAGAAGCGATCGTGGGCCGCGCCGGTTGGTGCGAAACCCCCGGACACGCGCGCAGAAGTCGTGGAGCACGGCGATGTCGTCGACGGTCAGGCGCTCGACATAGCGATCGACGAACTCATCGGTGCCCCAGGCGAGGTATCCGGCGAGCATGTCGGTCGCATCATCGGCGTTCGACTGGCCGAAGACCTCCAGTGCGCGATGCTCCCACAGGGGCCCATGCACGTCGGCCAGCGCGAGCACTGCCGAGAGCGCAACCCGCTCGTCACAGCCAGCGATTTGATCGCCCTGCACCGCGGGGGCAACGTCTTCGAGTAGCAGCACGAACGGGTTCCCGGCGTCGCGCATCGCCGC
The DNA here is from genome assembly GCA_043738925.1 of Actinomycetota bacterium. Lineage (GTDB taxonomy): Bacteria > Actinomycetota > Acidimicrobiia > Acidimicrobiales > WLNW01 > WLNW01. Next base: position 18,287 of record JAYUFA010000529.1, on the reverse strand, counting down.
GTAGTAACAGCGCGGCAGGCGCGCCTGGACGTGCGGGGCGAGGTGCTCGTAGAACAGCAACTCCGACCGGTACCCATGTGCCGCCATGTCGCTCACACCCGTTGCGGCGACCTTGGCAATGAGCGTCGGCGGCGCAAGGGCGTTGGAGTCGAGGACGATGCGATAGCACGAGGCCATCTGACCGGTACCGATGGGCGTGACTTCGAGGACGCGACCGACACGCGCTCCCGAAAGCCCGCCCGCGTGCAACGCGCCCTCGATCCATTGCGGGGTGAAGTCGGCTGGCCGCGTGGCCACAGCAGGATCGGGAAAGGTCATGTCGTCGCCAAGGCTCGTTGCGCGCGATGAGGGGCCGCCCACAATAGATGAACACCCCCTCATCTCGAAGTGGTTCGCAGGAATCAATCTCGTCCCACCTCCTTCAGTGACTGCGAGGCGATGTCGATGGCCGAAGAATGGGCGGCCGCGCAGGAGAGTTCGATCCGACCGACGCGGTATTCGCCGACCTCCTCGCGCGCGCTCAGCATGGCCAAGGTTCGGCGTGGGAGCAGCTGTACCGCTGGCTCGCGCCGACGGTCGCCGGTTACCTGCGCGTACAAGGCGCCCGGCAGGTCGATGACCTGACGAGTGAGGTCTTCCTCGCACTCGTGCGTGCCATCGGCACCTTTCGGGGCAATGCCCCCCAGCTCCGATCGTTCGTCTTTGTCATCGCGCATCGCCGTCTCCAAGACGAGCGCCGCCGCGAAACCCGTCGCGCGGTAAACGAGATACCGGACTCGTTCGATGAGACGAGCAAAGGCGGCGCAGCGGTGATGCCCGCTGTCGAAGATCTCGGGCGCCTTGCCGGCGAGCGGGTTCTCGCGATGTGCGCGGCCTTGTCGCCGGATCAACGCGACGTGGTGTTGTTGCGCGTGGTGGCGGACCTGAGCTTGGAGCAGGTAGCGGCCGTGGTGGGTAAGACCCGCGGCGCCGTCAAAGCACTGCAGCACCGCGCGTTCGAGCAGATTCGCAAAGAAATTTCTCGCGAGGCCGTATCCCGATGAGTAGCTCCGACGATTACGCCGCTGAGATGCCAAGGAATACGCCACTCGACGAGCGCAGCATCGCCGCGATCCTCGCAGGCGACGCAGGGGCGAACCCTGCGTTGACCGACTGGGTTCGCGAGATGCGCAGCGTGGGAACGGGCCCAGTGCCCCAACCTTGCGCTGCGTTGTCGAGCGCGTTCCTTCACGGTGTCTCCACAGGAAAGGGCGACCTGTCGGCGACGGCAGCAAGCAACGTCACCGGGCCTGCGCCGCAGGCGGCCGGACTACCAACGTGGAGGAAATACAAGATGGCTGTGAAGCAGTTCATTGCTGGTTTGTCCATTGCCGGCAAGCTGGCACTCGGCGCGGGGGTCGCCGCCGCAGCGACCACCGGTGCAGGTACGGCCGGGGTTCTCCCCAGCCCCGTGCAACATCAGTTCGCGCGGGCCTTCGACACGATCGCGCCGTTCGAGGTCAAGGACCCGCAACCGGGCAGCGTGCTCGGCCCGCCCGAGCCGGCCGATACACCGGGCGCGGCCCGCGAAAGCTCCGAGTCGTCGACCACCGTCGCGCCGGCGCCGACGACGACCAAGGCCTCCGAGCCGGCCCACGTCGAGAGCACGACCACACAGCCGAAGGCCGACGATCACGGCGCCAAGCCGGCCGGCGCTGACGGCGAGCACGGTGTGACCACGCCGAGCACCACCGAGGCTCATCACGAGCCGACGACCACCAAGGCACCCGAACACCACGAGCCGACGACCACCAAGGCACCCGAGCAGCACCCGACGACCACCAAGGCGGCCGAGGTCCCGACGCCCGTGACCTTGTCGATCAGCTGCGCACAGAACGCGGCAGCGGTGTCGGTCAACTGTGTCTGGACGGTGCTCACGCCGACCCCTACGGCTCAGTACAAGCTGCTGCGCTCTGATGGTCGCGTGGTCGCCGATCCTCGCGACACGTCGACGACGTCAGCAGTCGATGTGCACAGCGAGGCGGGCCACACGTACCAGTACATGATCATCGCCCTTGACGCCACGGGCAAGACGATCGGCCACTCGGCCTACGTGAGTGTCGCTGTGGTTGCGGTCTGAGCGACAACTCGCCTCCTTCACGTCCGAACCCCAACGTGTCCGGGCATCGCGATTGCGGTGCCCGGACACGGCGCGTTCAGGGTCGCGTAGAGTGCGCTGCGGCGGCGCGACTCCGCTGCCGCCGGGACTTTGGCTTCGCCAGCAAGGACGCAGGATGGCGTTTGGATTCGACACAACGACCAATGATGTCATGGCAGGTGTCGACCTGCATGGCAAGATTGCCGTGATCACCGGTGCGTCGACCGGGATCGGCATCGAGACAGCACGCGCTCTGGCGGCGGCCGGTGCCACCGTCGTGATGGCCGGACGCAACGCCGAAAAGCATGAACGTGCGATCGAAGCGTTGCATGAGCAGGTACCCGGTGCCGCGCTGTCTCATGTGGAATTGGACCTCACCTCGCTTGCGAGTGCGCGCGCAGCAGCTGGCGCCATCTGCGGCGCGTACGCCAAGATCGACCTCCTCGTGAACAACGCCGGCGTGATGTACACGCCATTCGAGCGCACGGTCGACGGCTTCGAGCTGCAGTTCGGCGTAGACCATCTCGGCCACTTCGTCTTCACGAACCACCTTCTGCCGTCGCTGCTGGCCGGCGCTCCGGCGCGCGTCGTGAACCTCAGTTCAGGTGGGCACGCATCGTCCGACATCCACTGGGACGACCCGAACTACATGACGCGTGAGTACGACAAGTTCGAGTCGTACGGGCAGGCGAAGACCGCCAACATCTTGTTCTCGGTCGAGCTCGATCGACGCTACGCGCCACACGGTGTGCAGTCGTATGCGGTACACCCCGGCATGATCGTCACGGAGCTTGCTAGGTACATGACCCGAGATGATCTGAAGCTGTTGATGTCACGCATCGCGGACTCCGCGGCGTCGTCCGCCTCGGGCGACCCGAACGTCGGTACGTACAAAAGCGTCGCGCAGGGCGCGGCGACGAGCGTCTGGGCCGCGACCGCCGCTGAGCTCGACGGCCACGGCGGCAGCTACCTGGCCGACTGCCAGATCTGCACCACACACGCGCCATGGGCGCTCGACCCTGAAGGCGCGAAGCGACTTTGGTCGCTCAGCGAGGATCTCGTCGGCGAATCCTTCGCGGCGCCGAAGAAAGGCTGACGATGGCCGCGCGAAGCCTCTACCTGTATGAAGTGGTCGACGTGATCGGCCAGGGTCAGTACTCGTACATGGAGCACCTCTGGAAGGACCCGGTGCTGCGCATGCCAGAGATGTTCGGCTTGCAGGGCTCGTTTTACATCTGCGGAGCGGGCGGTGGTCGTTGGCCGCAAGTGGTCAATATCTGGGACATCGGCGCGCGGGGCTGGAAGGGCTGGGCATCGAATGTCGATCGGATGAACCTCAAACGTCGCAAAGCGTTTTACGGCGAGTGGTGGGACGAGGCTGCCAAGTGGCGCACCGGCGGGTTCGATCGCTTGTGCGGCGGCGTGCCCGGTAGTCCGACCACCGAGGAGATCGCGGCTGCCGGCATCAAGGGCACGTTGTTCGTCAACGAAATCCTCACGGTGCGCCCGGGGAGCGCGCTCGACTTCCTCGCCGCGGTGACCGAGCAGCGCGTCCCGATGCTGCGCGGGTACGGCCATCAGGCCACAGGTCTGTACGAGGTCATGTCAAACCAGCACGAGGTGGTCATGGTGTGGGCGACGTCGATCGCCGACCAGGTGCGCCTGCGCCAAAATCGAGACAACACTCGCGGCTTGTGCGATGAGGGAGAAGTCGACGATCGCATCGTCGCATGGGAGCGCGTGTCCTCGACGTTCGTCACCGGCGGCGACACGCACATCATGACGCCGCTTCCGCGCACGGTGTATGGCCCCGACGATTGGGAGGACGCGTCGCTCGCGGACTGGCTCGCCGAGTGAAAGCTCGAACTGGTTCGTGAGTGCGACCCGGTCCAAAACGCGAGTGAGGCGGCCCCGAAGGACCGCCCCACTCGTATCACCATTTTCGTTCTATTGACTCAGGGCTTGATGAGTCCGTAGCACTTGAACGGGGCGGCCGAAACGTACTTGCCGGCCTTGACCTGCACCATGGCGGCGCAGGGTGACGGGTTGAAGTGGCCGTCGGGGTATGCAATCGGTCCGATGCCACCATCGAGCGGCTTGTAGGTGAAGCCGGCCTCGGTGGTCGCGCGGAAGCTGTCCGGAGTGATGTCACCCTTGATCGCCTTCAGCATCTGGATCAGCAGATCGGTCGACCAGTAGCCCACCGAGCCGCCCTGCGTGACGAACTCGGCCTTGCCGATGGCCTTCAGGTCGGCCTTGATCTGGGCCGTGGCGGGCTTGCCGTCTTCGTCAGGCGGGATCTGTGAGTTGGAGTAGCCACCTTCGAGCGCGGCTGCCGTGTCCTTCGACGAGTCGAGCAGCCCCGGAATGTAGGTGGTGTAGTCGTACACGATGCCCTTGTACCCGCCAGCGATGATGGCCGCCTTGAGCTTGACGGCCGTGCTGAAGTTCGTCGACACCATGACCGCGTCCGGCGCCTTGTCCTTCACCAAGGTGACGTATTGGGTGAAGTCCGTCACGCCGGTGACCGGAACGTAGGCGTTGCCAACGATGCCCTTGAACAGCTTCTGATACTGGGCGACACCGGCCTTGCCCGTGTCGTTGTCGTCGCTCAAGATCACGATCTTGACGTCGTCAACATTCTTCTTGAGTAGCTCAGCAACGGGCAACGAAAGCGAGCCGTTGAGTTGCGCGCCCGGCGTGCCGAACGCGATGCCGCTCAGGCAGCCGTTGTAGCCGTAGCCCCATGAGTCCTTGCCACAAAAGCCGGGCATGAAGCCCCATCCGAAGTACGGGACCTTCTTGTCGGCGAGATAGTTCGTGGTCTGCGGGAGCATGTTGGCGCTCGTGTTGATCATCGCGAAGACCTTGTCGCTCTCGACCGCAGCCTTGTTGAGATCGAGGTTCTTCTGCGAATCGGAGCCGTCGTCCTTGAGGCCGATGAACTCAATCTTACGACCCTGGATGCAGGTCTTGTTCTCGCGCTCTACGCGGGCCTTGATGCCGTCTTCCATCCCACCGAAGTTGGCCACCTGCGTGACACCGCCGACTTTGATCGATGGCTTCGTCGCGTCGCAGGTACCTGTCGCCGCCGTCGAGCCGCTGGTCGAACCGGTGGCCGTCGAGCCGCTGGCGGTCGCGCCCGTTGCCGCCTTCGTGGTCGTCGCGCCCGTTGCCGCCTTCGTGGTCGTCGCTGCAGTGGTGCTCTTGCTGTCGCCACATGCTGAAGCGAGCAGACCAACAATCGCAAATCCGCTCAGCAGCTTGGCCACTGTGGATCTCTTCATATCGCCCCTCCCAAGACTCAACGTCGCACTTTGCAGCGCGCCGTTGTAGTGCCGTTTGACACACTTCGTGACTCTAGAGCCTCAGGCGACGGAGCGCCCGGCTCAACCGGTTGATTCTCGTCTCAGCTTCCGAGGTACGCCTCGGCCAGACGCGCGTCGTCGACCTCGACCCGAGGGCCCTGCCAGGTGACTTGACCGAGGCTGAGGAACGCAACGGTGTCGGCGATCCGCAAGACGTCGCGCGCCTTTTCTTCGACGAGGAGCAGTGCGACGCCCCGGTCACGGAGTTCAACGAAGATCTGCATGATCTGCTCGACGATCAGCGGCGCCAGCCCGAGCGAGGGTTCGTCAGCGATGAGCACCTTGGGCGGATTGGCCAGAAGCGGCGCCAGCGTCAGGATCTGCTGCTCGCCGCCGGACAAGTTGCCCGCGGGCAAGGCCCGACGCTCGCCGAGAATCGGAAACCGTTCGTAGACCTCGTCGTGCATAGCGTGGTCCGGAAGCCAGAGTTGGAGGTTTTCACGCACCGTCAGGCCTGGGAAGATTCCGCGCGACTCGGGGGCGAGCACCACACCGGCCTTGGCCCGCTGGTGAGCAGCCAATGCCGTTATCTCGACACCCTCCTGGATGACCGTCCCTGCCGTGGACCGAACAAGACCCGCGATGGTCTGGCAAGTGGTCGACTTGCCGGCTCCGTTCGGTCCGAGCACTGCGGTGATGTGACCTTTCGGCAGCCGCAAGGAAACGCCGTGCAGCACCTCGACGAGGCCGTAGCCGCTGTGGACGTCGTTGACCTCGAGGGCGATCGCGATCGTCGCGTCGAACTCTGGCGCTGGCACCGAGACGGCACGGACGGTTGCCGCGACGGGCGCCGCCGACACGACATCGGCGAGCGTGGCGCCCGTTGCCAAGCGAGCCCGGCGCTTGTCGCGCCTTGCGCGGTTCTGCTTCGCGGTGATTGCGAGGATGCCGTCGGGCTCTCGGGACAACTGAATGGCCCCCAGACCGAAGAGCGCGCTCTGGACGTAGGTTGCGGTGCCGCCGCCGAGACCGTTCCAGTGGAGAAAGGTCGGCAGAAACGCGAGGTGAAACCCACGAGTGAAGATCTGGCTACCGGTCGCGGTGACGAGGCCGGCGATGATCGCGCCCTGCGGCTTGCGAATGCCGAACAGAACGACTGAAGCCAACCACGCGAGGCCGAGCTGGGTCTGGAAGGTGCCATCGGCGATGGCGCGGTTGTGCGTGGCGATCAGGACGCCGCCGAATCCGGCCACGCCAGCCGACAGTGCGAAGATCGAAAGCTTCGTCTGCGCTATGGAGAGGCCCGAGGTTGCGGCGGCGGGCTCAGAGTTGCGGACGGCAGTGATCGCCCGTCCGCTTGCGCTCTTCTGTAAGTTGAAAATTAACAACGCGAGCAGCCCACAAATAATCATCAAAGCGATGATCGCGGTTCGCTCGTGACGGAAGTCGATAGATCCGATTTTTGGGATTTCCTTGCGATAGTCCCAGCCCGCTTGATTGCGGCGGAGCCAGTCCCATTTGAAGAGCACCTCGTCACCCAAGAATCCGAGCGCCAAGGTCGCAAGCGCGAGCGGGAGCCCACCGAGCCGCAACGCGGGAAGCGCTACAAGCACCCCGAGCGCAGTCGACACGAGCACGCCGACGACGAGCGCCAGGATCCACGGCCAGTGGTACACGATCATCATGCGGCCGGTCATGAAGGCGGCGAGTGCCACGAAGGTTGCCTGCGCCAACGACACCATGCCGCCTTGACCACTGACGATCACGAAGCTCATGAACACCACGCCGAGCGCGAGGCCCGACGCAAACAATCCCTGCCACGCCGAGTTCACGACCCACATCGCCCATATGAAGAACAACACCACCGCGATGACCCACGGGGTACGAACACGCCAGACCGAGAGGTCGTCGGTCCAGCGAACAGGTGGAGGCTGAGACACCACAGAACCACCGCGGCGGTTCTTGTTGCGGCTGATCACGAGCAGCCCGACGAGCAAGAGAACAAAGGGGACCGAGTTGCGGAACCCAGGGATGTTCGATGTGATCGTGTCCGGGGCGTATCTCCCGACGAGATTCTGTGCGATACCGAGCAAGAGGCCCCCGGCAAACGCCCACGGGACCGACCGCAATCCGCCGAGTACCACCGCTGCGGCAGCGATGAACATCGCGATGTTGAACGCGTTCACATCGAGCGTGTTGATCACCGGTGCGCCGACCACGCCAGCCAGCCCGGCGAGCATGGTGCCGAGCACCCATGCCACTGCCGAGGTGCGGCCGTCGTCGACCCCGCGCAAGCTCGCGAGCTCGGGCTTGTCGACCACCGCTCGCATCTGTAGGCCGAGCCGTGTGTGGCGCAGGATGTACCACAAGATGACCGCAACGATGGCTGCAACAATGAAAACGGCGATCTGATTGCTGTTGAGGTTCACGTCGAACCAGAGGTGCGAGACGCTCGCAGGTGACCGATAGATCCCAGGCGGCAGTTGCACGACCTTGGCATCAGGTATGTGCCATCCGAGAGTCGAGATGCCGCCTTCGACGATGTACCGCGCAAGTGCCGGTAGCGACACGAGAAGACCAACCGTTGCCATGATCTTCGCGGCGTCGGTGGCATGAGCGAGCGGTCTGAAGACCGCCACGTTCAACAGCAACCCCAGTAGGGGGCAAAAGACGAAGATGACGAGCAGAAACGCCGGCACGATCGACCAGTGCAGGCCGACATTGAGCTCGTAGTAAAAGAGCGCACAGTCGAATGCGATAGCTCCGTAGGCCAGGTTGAAGATACCTGTCGCGGTGTAGGACACCGTCAGACCAGCCGCGATCAGTGAATAGATCGCTCCGGTCGCGGCCCCCGCGATCGCGAGCTGCAAAAACTCTCTCACCACTCCCCCATTGTTCTCACTTTGGCGACGTTCATTCGGCCGGCTGAGTCAGCCGAGGTACGCGGCGCGCACGGCGGGATTGTGACTTACCTCGTCGGGCGTACCCTCGGCGATGACTTCGCCCAGGTTCAGTACCGTGATGCGGTCGCAGGTGCGCATCACGAACGGCACGTCGTGCTCGACCAGCAGGACCGCACAACCACTTTCCGCGCGGATCTCCTGCACGATCTCGCCGAACCGGTGTGCCTCGTACTCCTCGAGGCCGGAGGTGGGTTCGTCAAGGATCACGAGCTTCGGCTTGTCGACGATAGCGCGAGCGAGCTCGAGGAGCCGGATCTTGCCAATGGAAAGCGTGCCGGCAGCCTTGTCGCGCAGGTCACTCAGACCGCACCGCTCGATTGCCTCGCGTGCGAGCGCACGACGCTCGGTGTCGCGGCGTCGTCGCCCGGGCGCGGCGACGAGGTCCGCGAGGATGCCACCACCGCCACCGTGATAGTCGAGCGGAACCACCACGTTGTCCTCGACGCTCAGCCAGCCGAAGGGCTGCTGACGCTGGAAGGTACGGCGGATGCCGCGTCGCGCTCGCCAAACGGCAGGCTTGTTCGTGATGTTGGTGCCATCGAACCAGACCTCACCACCACTCGGCGGGCGCATGCCCGTGATCGTGTCGAACAAGGTCGTCTTGCCGGCGCCGTTGGGGCCGATCAACCCTCGGATCTCGCCAGTGGGCACCGCCATGCTGGCGTCGTTCACGGCGATGACGCCACCAAAGCGCACCGACACGTGCTCGACGCGCAGAAGTGTCGGGTGTGCTCCGCTCGGTGCGGGCCCTACCGCTACCGTCGGCGCGCCATCTGCCATCGTTCCTCCCGTGTGTCCGGCGACATACAATCACGCCTACGGACGCGGGTACAAGTAGCGAGTGCGGCGGTCAGGTAGTGACCGCGCCGCCGTTGATCTCGATGGTCTGACCGGTCACCCACGCGGCCTCGTTCGACGCGAGCCAAACGCACGCTGCGCCGATGTCTTCGGGCGTGCCGGTGCGCCCCACCGGAATGGTGCTCGCAAAGTATGCAGTAACGCTCGGATCTACCTGCGCTTGCAATCCGAGGGCCAGCGTGTTGGCGGTGACACCGTGGCGCGCCACTTCGATGGCGAGGGTGCGTGTGAACGCCAAACCGCCGCCTTTACCCGCGCTATACGGAGCGACACCGATGTCGGTGCCGATCGTGGCCGCTGACGAGGAGATGGTGATGATGCGGCCCCAGCCGCGATCACACATGCCATTGACCACGGCGCGGCAGCAGTGCATCACGCCCGCGAGGTTCACGCGAATCGCGGGAATCCAGCTTTCGGGTGTCGAGTCGCGGAACTGCGTCGGCACCATGACCGCGGCGCCTGCATTGCCGGCGTTGTTGACCAAGATGTCAATGGGACCGAGTGCCAGCTCGGCTGCCGCGACCCCCGCCAGCACCGATGCGTAGTCGGTGACATCGAAGGGTACGGCCACGCTGCGTCCGCCGAGTTCGACGACCCCCGCAGCGACAAGCTCTGCACGTTCACGATCGATGTCGTTGACCGCTATCGACGCGCCTTGCGCCGCGAGAAACCGCGCAATGCCCGCACCAACATTCTGACCGGCGCCCGTGATGAGCGCTGTGCGCCCCGTGAGATCGAAGATCACGATGGCGACGGCGCGTACGTTGCCATGAGTCGTCGCGCGCTCTCGAGACCGCTGACGTTGCCGAGCGCATAGTCGACCGCTTCGTACGTGGCGACGGGCGGCGTGTAGGCCGTGACGACATCAGTGACGAGCGGGCCGATCTTCGCGCCCAGTTCGGTGAGCTTGGGCAGATCGAAGCCGTAGACCTCGGCCGTGGTGCGGCTGGTCATCAACGTGACTTCGTCGAGTGTGCAGCCGTTGAACGCATCGCGCATCGCGTCGAGGGTGCGCGGCCAGGTGCCCTCGATGTGCGGAAAATCGGCGCCCCACATGATGCGGTCCACGCCGATTTGCTCGCGAACGTCACATTCACCACGGCTCATGAACGACGCGCCCACATAGCAGTTGTGGGCCCAATAGCCGCGCGGCGAGCGGCGTAGCTTCTCGGTGATGCCTCGCTCGAACGGTGACGCGTATTGCCCTTCGAAACGATCGAGCAACGACGGAATCCAATCTGCGCCTTGCTCGGTGAAGGCAACGCGCAAACCGGGAAAGCGCTCGAACACACCGCCGAAGATCAGCTGCCACAACGGACGCCGAGCCCACCACATGAACTCGACCTTGGTGACCCACATGGCCTCGGACGTGTCACCTTCCCACGGTGTTCCACCGGAGTGGAAGGTAACGGGAAGTCCTTGGTCGACACACGCGGCCCAGAGCGGATCAAACTTCGGGTCGCTGTAGGAACGAAGGTCGAAGTCACCCGTGGGCAGCATCACGCTTGCCAGACCTGCTTCGCGTATCCATTGCACCTCACGTACGGCTGCGTCCATGTCGTGCGGTTGCACGATGGCCACGCCGGCGCGGCGCCCAGGAAGTTGCGAACAGAAGTCGGCCAGCCATCGATTGAATGCACGCGCGCCGGCCACGCGTAGCACCGGACTTGTACCGGGATAGGGAAACGCTGCGCCCCAGGGCGGCTCGTTGCTGTTCTGGAAGTCGCCGAACAGCACCTCGGCCACGATGCCCTCGCGCTCGAGTTCCTGATTGCGGCGATCGGAGTCGTACACGCCGCGACGGCCACCGCTGGCGACAGCCTCCTGGGCGTCGTACATGGCCACCATGGCCTCGCCGAAGAGCGCGTCGACCAGCTCGGCACCCGGCGCGAGGCCCATGGCGATATTGCGGTTGGCGCGCCATGTCTCGCGTTCGTCGACGAAGCGCGCGAACTCGTCGCGCCACTCCGGGTCGACGTACGGCGCGTAGTCGGCGATAGGCGGCCCGGCATGGCCGTCGGCGGAAATGATCGTGAGACGATCGTTCATGAAGGGCCTCGGTTCAATCGGTGACGGTGCTGAATCGTTCGACGCCGCGCCAGTACTCGGGAATCTCGTCTTGGGTCATACGCGACCCCAGACCACCCTGGAACGGCGGCATCGAGCCGTCGGCTTCGGTGAAGCCGTAGTCGCGGGCGATCTCGGTGCTCCAGAACGACCCGCCGGTGCGCGCCATGATGTTCGGATCGGACGCCAGTGCCACGATGGCCTTGCCGTTGAACTCGGGCGACTCGCCGAAGCTGATGTCGAGCCCGTGCAACTCGCGGCGGCCGTCCTCGGTGAGGGTCGTGTGCGACAGGAGTCCCTCGGTAAGCACCAGACCGGGCCAAAGTGATACGACAGCTACGTCGTGCGGTTTGAGTTCGGCTGCCGTGTCGCGCGTGAGCTTGTCGATTGCACCCTTGCCAACTCCGTAGGGAACCGAGAGTAGATAACTCGCGGCGCCGTGCGACGAGATGTTGATCACCACGCCTGACTTCTGCGGGATCATCATGCGCGCCGCGAGTGCGGTGGTCACGAAGTTCGAGCGCGGCCCGATGTTGAGGCACCGAGTCATCGCGTCAAACGGCAGATCCCAAAACGACACACCGACCATGTCGGAGAAGTCGGGTGATGCAACGTTGACCACCAGGTCGAGTCGGCCGTGGTCGGCAGCGATGCGAGCGAACACTGCTTCGACCTGCGCATCCTCGTTGTGGTCACAAGCGAGCGCAACGGCGTGGCCACCGCGTGCTTCGATCTCGGCGACCGTGCGCTGCAGGCTCGCGAGGTGACCGGGCACATCGTCGAGCGAGCGCGCGGTGAGGTAGGTCATCGCCCCGCTCGTGGCAACTTCGAGCGCCATACCCTTGCCGATGTTCTTGCTCGCGCCGGTCACCAACGCGATCTGACCTGCCAATGAGCCAGCCATTTGTCCCCCCCGAACGAACGCGCCGCCGTCGCATGAGGCTCGCGAAAGTGAACGTGACGCCAATATAGCGTATGGCATTCTCGCAATGCAAGCAGGTCGTCGCACCCTCGCCGGTGTCCTCCGGGTTGGCTTCTATGATGCGGACTCGACGCATCGCGTACGGCGCGAAGTTTGGGGGAACCGTGGACGCAACCGAACAATTGCTGGCCATCGAGGCGATCAAGCAAACCAAGGCCCGCTACTTCCGCTTCATGGACACCAAGGATCGCGACGGCCTGGCCTCGGTGTTCACGAGTGAAGCCGTGCTCGATCATCGTGGCGCGGAGATGCCCGACCTCGTCGTCGGCAACAAGGCAATCGGCGACTTCATCACCGATGCGCTCGTCGGCGTGGTCACGGTGCACCACGGTCACATGGCCGAGGTGGAGATCACGTCGCCCACCACCGCCACTGCCATCTTTGCGATGGAGGATCATCTCTGGTGGGGCGAAGGCGGCCCGATGACCACGATGCATGGCTACGGGCATTACCACGAGAACTACGAGCTGGAGGACGGCGTTTGGCGCATCAGCCTCAACCGGCTGACCCGCTTGCGTGTCGACGCGTCGTGACCCTGCAATGACGCCGCCACGTCTGAGCGATTACGCGTCGCGCTACGACCACGCCGTGTTGTCGCGCGACGAGCAGGGAGTGCTCGAGGTGCGCCTGCACTCCAACGATGGTCCGCTCGTGTGGGGCGCCGGACCGCACACCGAGTTCGGCTACCTGTTCGGCGACATCGCGGCCGACCCGGCAAACCGTGTGGTGATCATCACTGGCACGGGCGATCGCTTCATCGCCAACCTTGATACGTCGTGGGTGGGTGAGATGACACCCACGAAATGGAACACGATCTACAACCATGGGCGCCGATTGCTGCAACGCCTGCTCGATATCGAAGTACCCGTCATCGGCGCCATCAATGGTCCGGCGACCGTGCACGCCGAGCTTGGGGTGCTGAGCGACATTGTGCTGTGTGCCGACCACACATATTTCTCGGACGCGCCACACTTCAGCTATGGCACGGTGCCTGGCGATGGCGTGCACATCATCTGGCCGATGTTGCTCGGCCCGAATCGCGGTCGCTACTTCCTGCTCACCGGGCAACGGCTGTCGGCGCAACAGGCACTCGACCTCGGCGTCGTGAGCGAGGTGCTCGAACCCGACGCCCTCCTCCCGCGCGCCCGCGAACTCGCCGCGCGGCTGGCACGCCAACCCGACACGACACTGCGCTACACCCGCGACGCGCTGATCCAACCGATCCGACGCGCGTTGCTCGACAACCTCGGCTACGGCCTTGCCCTCGAGGGCCTCGGCGCTCACGCCTCCTGGCCGAAGTAGCCGAAGTAGCCGAAGTAGGGCGCCTCAAGCGATGGTGGGCAGCGTGACGGTTTCGGTGGCGGTGCCCGACCGCAATACAACACCTGGCAGCGCGCCGGTAAGTTGTCCGTGGGCGACGATCTCGACGCCGTTGACAAACACGTGGGCGATGCCAATTGCTTCGGCGTAGACGCGCTCGCCGCCGCCGGGTAAGTCGAACCGGGAGACCGTGGGCGCGCTACCCACCAGGTCCGGGTCGAACACCACCAGGTCACCATGCCATCCGAGTTCGATGCGGCCGCGATCGCGTAGGCCGTAGAGCCGCGCGGGGATGTCGGTGATCGCGTGGATGGCCTGTTCGAGGGTGAACAACCCGCGCTCGCGAACGACTTCGGCGAGGAGACACGTTGTGTAATTGGCGTGGCACATGAGGTCGGTGTGGGCACCCGCGTCCGAGCCGCCGAGCACCACGCGATCGTCGCTCCACACCGCGGCGCGCTTGGCCCAGGCTTCGTCGGTCGTGCCGAGCACCGGTTCGAGCGACGGAAAGACCATCGTCAGCGGAAGACGGTCGGGCAGTACGATGTCGATGAGCACGTCGACCGGATCAACTCCGTGTTCGCTCGCGAGCGATGCGATCGAGCGTCCGACCATCGACGCACGATCGGCTGGCGCCTCGGCGACTTCGAGCAATTCGAAGTTGGTGGCGACGCCCAGACCGCGCGCGGCTGCGTCGGCGATGTCCGCGCGGAGCCGCGCGCGCACCGCCGGGTCACGAACCGCGCTGTGCCGTTCGGCGGTCGACAGCGCGACCACCTCGCTCCATGCGGGCAGGTCTTCGATCACCCGCGACGCGCGCATACGCATGAGATCAGGAAGCGCGAGCGCAACCACATGCGCGCCGTGCGCACGGGCGTGATCGACGCTTCGTAACTGCTCGACATACACCGGCGTCGGTGACAGGCTGCCGAGCAGGTTCCAGTTGAGCGGTCGCTGAGCAGCAAGCGACATGTTGGTCATCAGCTCGATGCGATCATCGGGAATCACACCCATCGCCGCAATGAACTCCAGCGACGTGCCTTCGTGATCACGGACTGCGCGTGCGAGCGCGAGGAGCTCGGCATGACTGCTCGCGCGCGAGGGCACCGGCGCGCCGTCGCCGTCGGTGTGCGCCTCACCCAGCGATGATGAGAAGCCGAGCGCGCCGGCTGCCATTGCGTCGTGTGCAAGCTCCACCATCGCAGCAACCTGTTCAGGTGTCGCGACAGCACGTGTGGCCTCAGCTCCGAGCACGAGACGCCGCAACGTCGAGTGCCCCACCATGAACCCCGCGTTGACGCCAAGATTGCCGTCGAAGCGCTGCAGGTACTCGCCGAACGTGCGCCAGTCCCACGCTGGCCCCGCTAGCAGCGACGGCAGCGGAATGCCCTCGACACGCGCCATCATGCGCATGACGTAGTCGACATCGTCGGCGTTCACTTCGCCAGCACCGAGCGGTGCGATCGTGAAGCCGCAGTTGCCGGCAAGGACCGACGTGACGCCGTGCAACGGCGATGGCGTGCAGTACGGATCCCACATCGCTTGCGCGTCGTAGTGGGTGTGCACGTCGACGAAGCCTGGTGCAATGACCATGCCGCTCACATCGATTTCGCGAGTCGCGGGCTCGTCGACGACGCCGATCGCCACGATGCGACCATCACGCAGCCCAACGTCGGCCGGGCGTCGGAGTGACCCCGAGCCGTCGACCACCGAGCCGCCACGGAACACGATGTCAAGCATCTAGAGCGCCAAACCCAGGAGGCGCTTTGCGTTGCCCCGCAAGATCTTGTCGACGCTGATCGCATCGAGGTTGCCCATCAACTCGCGCGCGACTTCTTGCGACCGCGGCCACGTGCCGTCCTGATGTGGATAGTCGGTCTCGAACAGCACCTGATCGACACCGATGCGATCGAGCATCTGCATGCCCACCGTGTCCTTGAAGAAGCACGAGTACACACGGTCCTTGTAGTACTCCGACGGCAGTTCCTTGTGGGCCTCCTTGTGCGACCACAGATGCGTGCGCCATACGTCGTCGATGCGTTCGAGCACGTAGGGGATCCAGCCGATCTGGCACTCGGCATAGAGAAGCTTGAGATTCGGGAAGCTCGCCAACACATGCGAGGTGAGGAAGTCGAGCATTGACGCAGCCGAGTTGTTGAAGATCATCACCGCCCCCACCGCCGCGGGCGCGTCAGCCGACGTCTGCATCGTCTTGGTGCCCGAGCCGATGTGCATGCATACGACGGTGCCGGTCTCGTCGCACGCGGCGAAGAACGGATCCCAATGACCACTGTGAATCGACGGCCAACCGAGCCACGCGGGCAGCTCGCTGAACGCGACGGCGCGCACACCACGGGCCGCGTTGCGTCGCACCTCGGCCGCTGCCAGCTGCGGATCCCACAGCGGCACGATGCAGAGCGGTATCAGGCGACCACCGCTGTCGCCGCACCACTCGTCGACCATCCAGTCGTTGTACGCCTGCACGCACAACAGGCCGAGGTCGCGGTCCTTCGCCTCGCTGAACAACTGGCCGCAGAAGCGCGGGTAGTTGGGAAAGCACAATGACGCTTCGACACCGTTCATCTCCATGTCGGCGATGCGGGCCTTCGGCTGCCAGCAACCGGGTCGCATCTCGTCGAACGACACAGGAAACATGTCGATCTCCTCGGGCGCAAACCCGGCCGCAGCGATGTAACGCTTCACCGAGTAGTAGTGGTCCTCGTAGCGCCACCACGCGCACAGGGGCCCCGATGTACCGGGCCGCTCGACGTAGCCCCCGTCAACCATGCGCACCTCGCCCGCCGGCATCATCTCCACGCGCGGCCCGATGTCGCGATACCTCTGCGGCAATCGGCTTTGCCACAGGTGCGGCGGCTCGACCACATGGTCGTCAACACTGATGATCTTCGGCAGGACACTCATGAACGGCGACAATAGACCCATGCAACGCATCGGTCCTCGTAGACCGGTCATCGTCGGCGATGGGCTATGTGAACACGCCGCATGCGCGCCGAGCTAGCGCCCGAATCCCTCGAGCATCTGCGCAAGCGCGCCAGCGCCACCACCGACGGCGATGGTCGATGTCGGCCCGCTGCACATGGCCGCGACGCCGGCAGCGACCGACTCGATCGTTGGATCGCGGTCGACCAAGCCTTCGTACATCACGATCGATACCTGCGAGAAATGACCGGCACCGACGCTGAAGCACTCACCATTGGCAGTGCATGACTCGTGAGCGAGCCACCCGACGAGCGGGGCCACCTTGCGCGGGTGCATCCACTCGCCGAGCTCGTCGCTCCAGGGGATCGCACCAAAGCCGGTGCCGGGACGAGTCTTGGCATAGGGCGCTATCACGTTTGCGGTGATGCCTTGCGGCCCGCCTTCGGCGGCCATCGAACGGGTGAGACCAATAACGCCCATCTTTGCCATGCCATACACAGCGCCGCCTGGCGCACCGCCCCACGCAGCGCCCGACGACACGTTCACGAACCGGCCGCCGCCGTTCGCGGCCATCGCACGCCACGCTGGGCGACTCACGTTGAGCGCACCGCGCAGCTGTGTCGCGATCACGGTTTCGATGAGGTCGTCAGTGAACTCGGGGAATGGCACCATGCGCACTTGCCCGGCGTTGTTCACGACCACGTCGATGCGGCCGAATACATCGAGCGCACTTTGCACAATGGCCTCGCCACCACCGCTGGTAGCCACGGAGTCGTAGTTCGCGACGGCGTTCCCGCCCGCGGCCGTGATCTCGGCGACAACGGCGTCGGCCGGATTCTCCACCGGCGCCGCAGCTCGGCCATCGGTGTCACTGATGCCTACACCAAGGTCGTTGACGACCACGTTCGCGCCGCGCGACGCCAGAAGGCGCGCGTACTCACGACCGAGGTTGCGGCCTGCGCCGGTGATGACGACCGTCTTGTTGTCGAACCGCAGTTGTTCCATCAGTCCCCCGTTCCCCTTGATCAGATGCGTTCCGGTGGCAGCGCGAACCCGTAGAGATCGGCGCAGTTGCCTGACACGATGCGACGCACGTCAGCGCCCGGTACGTCGGCCAGGATGCGAGACAAGATCTCGCGCGACCGTGGGAACGTCGACTCGGTGTGGGGGTAGTCGCTCCCCCACAACAACGTCTGCACGCCGATGTAATCCCGTACGCGTAACGCCACGTTGTCTTCTTGAAACGATGCGAACACGTTGCGATGGAAGAAGTCGCTCGGCAACGCGTCGCGATCGTTGAACCTGGCCCACTCGGGACCGCGTGGAGGTCGCTGCGTATACGTGTAGTCCATCTGATCGAGGAAGAACGGTATCCACGACAACTCGTGCTCGACCGTGCCGATGCGCAATGTGGGGAACCGCTCGAAGACACCGGAGAAAATCAGGTCGGCGAGGCTTTGGCGAATCTGGAAGTCCTTGTTCACGAACGCCGCTGGGGCAACGTTCTTCACGTCGAGCGTGAACGACGAGTAGCCAGCTCGAATATCGCCGCGGTCGGTGCCCACGTGCAGCGACAGCGGCATCGCGAGATCCTGCGCGGCCGCCCAGAGCGGGTCGTAGTCGTGGCTACGAAATGGCGCCCATTTCGGCGGCATCACGGTAATCAGCGCGCCGCACAGGCCCATGGCTCGGCATCGCTCGAGTTCGGCAAC
>JAYUFA010000528.1:0-8743 GCA_043738925.1 Actinomycetota bacterium | reverse complement strand
GGGTTGGTGTCGGAGGGGGGACTTGAACCCCCACACCCTTGCGGGCACCAGCCCCTCAAGCTGGCGCGTCTGCCTATTCCGCCACTCCGACGTGGGCCATCAATATAGCGGGTCGAGCTACGACGACACCACGCGTGACCGAGCTACCACAACACCATTTGCGTACATCGGAACACCGCCAGGACGCGGCCATCTGATCCGGCGACCGCCGGGCCGATCCGCACCGTTGCGTCCCAAACCTGGGTTCGCTTCCCGCCGTGGACCAACGTGGCCTCGACGCTGATCGTCCCGTCGAGCGCGGTGCCGAGGAAGTTCGACTTCAGCTCGATCGTCGTGAATCCACGCGCCCCCTCGGGCAGGCAGGTGCGTACGCCGTATCCGCACGCGGTGTCGGCAAGGGTGATCACGACTGCCGCGTGCAGGAACCCGTTCGGCGCGTGGTGATAAGGCTGCACATCGAGTTCGGCCCGAACCAACCCCCGCTCGGCGTGCGTGAAGCGCAGCCCCACGTATCCGGGGAAGGTGCCCACACCAAGCTGGTTGAGCGCATCGATCGTGGGCACAGGGGAAACATCGTCGACACTCATCACGACAAGCCTACGAAGATCGGCTACCCCGCGACGGCCAATCGGAGCACGTCGAAGGAACCGTCGGGCGCCAGCACGAGACCGCGCACCTTGGCGGTGGCCACGACGTGCGTCTGGAATTGCACGAGGGGCAACATCGGAGCGAGCGAGAACATGCGATCCTCGGCGGCGAGATACGCAGACACACGCGCGGGGTCGGCCGACTCTGAGCGGGCCTTGGCCAGCGCGGCTGTCAACTCCGGGTCGGCGAGTGAGAACACGTTGTCCGCACCACTGGTCTCGAACGGCGCCAGGTAGGCGTCAGCCGACGGATAGGAACCCACCCAGCCGTATCGGAACAACTCCGCTCCCCCGGTGACCACGAGGTGTTGGAACTCAGCCAGTGTGTGGCTCCGCGGCTCGGCCGGAATGCCTGCCGCCACAAGGTTGGTCGCAATGGCGGCGGCCACTTTGGCCTCGCGACCGCTGTCCTCGGCGAAGAAGTCGACATGAACCGTCGGCACGCCACCTTTGGGGAACGCCACCTTGACTGCGGCCGCAGCAACCTGTGGGTCGTAAGCACACGCTGCACCACAGGCGTTGTCGCGGTGCCCGCTAACACCGGGGCCGATCAGCCCGGCCATGGTGACGGCCTCGGGAAAGAGTTGGCGGCGAAGACCATCGCGATCGACAGCGCGCAAGATCGCTCGCCGCAGCTGCACGTTGGCCAGCGCGGGCGCGGCCACGTTCATGCCATAGAGGTAGCTCACCTGACCCGCCGCGGAGACAACCTGCTGACCACTGTTCGCGGCGTCACCAATGTGCTCCTGGGGAAGTGGCGATTCGTCGAGCTCTCCGTTCGCGAACGCCGCGTAGGCCGCGCCATCATCAGCGAAGCTCGTCAGCGCCATTCCGGCGAGCGAGGCCGACCGACCCGCACCGCCGACACGAGGCACACGCCGCAGCGACCACGTATTTCCTATACGCGCTGTGACTGCGAACGGGCCGCTACCGATAGGTGTGGCAGCGAACCCGCTGGTTTGCACATCGCTTTGCTTTACGACCCCGAACGTCGGATCGGCAAGCAACTCGGGCAACGGCGAGTAGGGCGCGCGCAGATGTACCTCTACCGTTTGGCCCGCAGCGACGATCCCGCTGACGTCCTGCGCGGTCTTCTTCACAAACGCGTCGTCGCCGATGACTGCCGCGAGTCGAATGCCCGACAACGTCGAGTCACCAAGTACCGCAACACGCTCGAGCGAGGCTTTCACGTCGCCAGCGGTGATCACCGAGCCGTCGGAGAAACGCGCGTCGGCGTCGAGTTCGAACTTCCATGTCAGCCCATCCGCTGACACGCCCCACGAACTGGCCAGCGCGCCGACAACCGTGCCCTTCGTGGCGTCATAGCCGGTGAGCCCATCGAAGAGCAGATCGGCAACCAACATCGACGACGGCGATGCAGGATTCGCGTGCGACGGATCAAGGGAGTCGATCCCGACCACACCGACGCGCAACGTTGCGCCACCGGTAGAGAGGTCGACCGATGTGGTCGTATCGACGCCAGCGCGACGCCCCGCGGCAACATCGCCGATGACGTCACCTTTCGCGCACGAGGACGCGAACAGGCTCACGCCCGCGATCATGACAACGAGGAGACGGCATCCATTCCGCACGCCCCACCATCGGCACGCCGGTCGCGCGGGTGGAGCTTTTCATGCTGTTTCGACCTAGGCCGAACGATTCCTTCTGCGGCCGCAACGCCAGACTGGCAGGCCTACACCAACAGCAGTGCGAGCGAAATAGCGGTGAACACGAACGACAAGGCCACGACGACCGTGATGCGATCGAGGTTCTTTTCGACAACCGTGGAACCGGCAGCAGCAGCGCCGAGGCCGCCGCCGAACATGTCGGACAAGCCGCCGCCCTTGCCACTGTGCAACAGGACAAGGAAGATGAGCAGCAACGCCGATGCGATGAACAAGAGCATGGTCAAAACGAGCATGGTGGCGTCACGCTATCCGGAAGTTGACGATGCGCGCGAACTCATCCGGGTCGAGGCTGGCGCCGCCGACCAGCGCGCCGTCGATGTCAGGTTGGGCCATGAGTTCGGCGGCGTTGGTCGGTTTGACCGACCCGCCGTACTGAATACGCACCTTCGCCGCCGAGTCGGAACCGAAGCGTTGCTGCACCACTCCGCGAATCATCGCGCAGACCGTCTGCGCGTCGTCTGCAGTCGCCGTGCGCCCGGTTCCGATAGCCCAAATCGGCTCATACGCAATCACGAGACCGGCGATTTGCTCGCTGGTCACCCCGTCGAGTCCGGCGATGACCTGCTGACTGACCTTGGACTCGGTGGTGCCACCTTCGCGTTCCGCGAGCGTCTCGCCGCAGCACAGGATGGGCGTCATCGACGCGCGCAGGATGGCACGCACCTTGAAATTGACGTGCTGGTCGAGTTCGCCGAACAACTCGCGTCGCTCGCTATGACCGGCGATCACGTACTTCACGTTGAGCTTGGCCAGCATCATCGGCGACACCTCGCCGGTGAACGCACCCTTGTCCTCCCAATGGCAGTGCTGTGCACCGAGAGCCACAGGGATGTTGTCGGCCTCGAGCACCGTCTGCACCGATCGCAGATCAGTGAATGGCGGATGGATCGAGACGTCGACCGCTTCATAGTCATCGCGCGACAACGCATAGGACAGCTTCTGTACTGTCTGTATCGCCTCGAAATGGTTGTGGTGCATCTTCCAGTTGCCGCTGATGAGCGGCTTGCGACTGACCATTGCTGATCTCCTTCGCGCGTGGTCGCGGCTTTACGATTCCTTGGCGTTCGGCGCATGCCGCAACGCCTCGAGGCCCGGCAGGTCGCCCTGTTCGATGAGCTCGAGCGACGCACCGCCACCGGTGGACACATGATCAATGCGATCGTCGACGCCGAACTGCTTGGCCGCCGCCGCCGAGTCGCCGCCGCCGACGACCGTGAAGGCTTTCGTCTCTGCGCAGGCCAGCGCGATGGCGCGTGTACCCGCGGAGAATCGCGGATCTTCGAACACGCCCATCGGGCCGTTCCAGAGCACCGTGCGCGCGTCAAGAATGACGTCGGTGAACTCGGCCGCCGTGCCGGGGCCGATATCGACACCCATCCACCCCAGCGGGAGATTGACACCGGTTTGGCGCACCTCGCCACCCGCGCCTGGATCGAACAACTTGCCACCAGGGCCGAGCGCGGTGATGTCGACCGGAAGATGAATCATCTTCGCGCCGCCGAGCAAACGCTTGCACGTGTCGATGTAGTCGGGCTCACACAATGACGAGCCGATCGAATGGCCCTGCGCCGCCAGAAACGTGAAACACATCGCGCCGCCGATGATGAGCGAGTCGACGAGGCCGAGCAACGCCTCGATGACGCCGAGCTTGTCGCTCACCTTGGAGCCACCCATGATCGCCACGAACGGCCGGTTGGGGTTGTTGCGCAACCCGCTGAGCGCTTCAACCTCGCGAGCGAGCAATCGCCCCGCCGCGCTCGGGAGAAATTGCGGTGGACCCACGATGGACGCGTGCGCGCGATGCGACGCGCCGAACGCGTCGTTTACGTAGCAGTCGTAGCCAGCGATGAGGCGTTGCACGAAAGCAGGGTCATTCGCTTCCTCACCTGCATCGAAGCGCAAGTTCTCAAGTAGCCCGACGCCGGGTGCAAGTTCGGCGAGGCGTTTACGCACCGGGTCCATCGAATACTTGGCGTCAGGCTTGCCCTTGGGGCGCCCGAGGTGGCTACACGCCGTGACCTTCGCGCCGTGTTGCACCAACCACTCAATCGTGGGCAGCGCAGCTCGAATGCGGAGATCATCGGTGATGCAATCGCCGTCAAGGGGCACGTTGAAATCGGCACGTAACAAGACGTTCTTGCCCGCGACGTCGCCAAGATCTTCGAGTTGGGGCACCTTCACGCGTCGGTCTCGATCACTTCTTCTTCGCGGCGCGACGCTTCTTGCCGACGACCAGCACGAGGTCGACGAGTCGATTCGAATAACCCCACTCGTTGTCGTACCAGCCGCACACCTTGACGAGGTTTCCCATCGCCATGGTGAGGCCGGAGTCGAAGGTGCACGACGCAGGTGAGCCGACGATGTCGCTCGACACGAGCGGTGCCTCGCTGTAATCGAGCACCTTGGCGAGCGGGCCACGGCTCGCCGCCTTCTTGTAGGCCGCGTTGATCTCGGCGACCGTGACGTCAGTCTTGAGGATGGCGGTGAAGTCGGTAATGGAGCCGTCAGGAGTGGGAACACGCAACGACGTGCCGTCGAGCTTGCCCTTCATCGACGACAGAACCAAGCCGGTGGCACGAGCGGCGCCGGTGGAGGTGGGGACGATGTTGATCGCCGCGGCGCGGGCGCGACGCAGATCCTTGTGCGGACCGTCGACGAGCATCTGATCACCCGTGTACGAGTGGATCGTGTTCATGAGACCCTTCTCGACACCGAACGCATCGTCGAGCACCTTGACCATCGGCACGAAGCAGTTTGTCGTGCACGACGCGTTGGATACGACGAAGTGCGAGGCAGGGTCGAAGGTGTGGTCGTTCACGCCGACGACGAAGGTGGCGTCGGCACCATCAGCCGGAGCCGACACGATGACACGCGGGGCTCCACCGGCAAGGTGCAACGCGGCCTTGTCTCGCGAGGTAAAGATGCCGGTGGATTCGACAACAACATCGACGCCCAGATCACCCCACGGCAGATCGGCCGGGTTGCGCATCGCAAGCACCTTCAGCACATCACCGTCGACGCTGATGCCGTCCTTGTGCACGGCGACCTTCGCGTCGAGGCGACCCATCACCGAGTCGTACTGCAAGAGGTGCGCCATCTCGGCGACCGAGCCGAGATCGTTGACGGCGACGAAGTCGATGTCGGCGCCGGCCTTCTTCGCGGCACGGAAAAAGTTGCGCCCAATGCGGCCGAAGCCGTTGACGCCCACGCGAATGGTCATTGCAGCAGGAACTCCTTGAGAGCATCGTCGCGTTGGCGCGCGATGGGTTGTCGGAAATCAGGTTTCGGGGCTTCACGCATCGATCGCGAACGACGTAGCGCGCGCTGCGGGACAGGTTGGCACAAGATCAGGTCTCTACGAAGCACTCGGCGGAACAAACGGGTCGCGAGGTAAGGATTGTGACGATTGTCATGGCCGGTATCACTGCGGGTCAGCCCAGCACGCTCTGAATATGTCAGCGTGTCACTTTCCAATGTCACGGTGGCTGACGCTGGGTTCGAGGCCCTGACGGCGCAGGATCGCCGCGAATTGCTCGGCGATGGCCACCGACCGGTGCCGCCCGCCGGTGCATCCGAATGCCACCGTGAGATACGACTTGCCCTCACGCACGTAGAGCGGCAACAACATGCCGTACAGGCGCTCGAGTTCGACGAGGAAGGGCTTCGTGACCGCCTGACGCATGACGTAGCCCGCAACCTCGGGATCGAGCCCGGTCTTCGGACGCAGCTCATCGATCCAATGGGGGTTCGGCAGAAAGCGGCAATCGAAGACACAGTCGACGTCGATGGGCACGCCGTGCTTGAAACCGAACGATGTGACGTGCACGCGCAACATCGAATGGGGCACATCGCCGCCGAAGGTGGCCACGACCCGCTCACGTAACTGGTTTACGTTGAGGTCGCTGGTGTCGACGACCAGATCGGCTTCTTCCTTCAGCGGTTGCAATGCAAGTCGCTCGGCGTCGATGGCATCACCAACGCTGCGTTCCGGTGCAAAGGGATGGCGGCGTCGCGACGACTCGTAGCGACGCACGAGCGTTTCGGTCGACGCATCGAGAAAGATCACGCGCACACGATCGCCGTGCGTGCGAAGCAGTTCCAGCGCCGGGACGATCTCGCCGTCATAGCGCCCGGTGCCCACCGCGAGCGCAACCTTGTCGATCGTCGAACCCGGCGCACCGGCAAGCTCGGCCACCTTCGAGATCAGCGCCGGCGGCAGATTGTCGATCACGAACCAGCCGAGATCCTCAAGGTTTCGCGACACCTCGGTGCGTCCGGCGCCGGACATGCCCGTGATGACGACGTACTCGCTCATAGGCACCCCGCGGATCGGTGACCACGCCCGCGACCATGGTAGGTGACGATCGCGCCGGTCACGTGCGCTTCCAACAACGCAGGAACAGCAGCCGAGGGATCGCGGCCGCATCCTCATATTCCGACGCGAGCGCGAGGAACCCTGGCGGCGGCGGCGGTTCGAGCATCTCCTCGATCAGGAGACCGTTGACAGCAAGCGCGTTCACGTACCTCGACAATGGCCGATGCACGTACGGCAGATGCACGTCCTTCGCGACTTCTTCCACCATGACCGACTCGGTGAGATACGCGCCGATACGCCAATACTGTTCGGGCGGATCGAGCATCTGGTCGTCGATCCACCCGCTGTTCGGCGTCTGCAACAGCGGATGGTTGAGGAAGAACAAAAAGCGTCCGCCCGGCGCGAGCACGCGCCCGACTTCGGCAAGCGCCTCGTCGACATCGACGATGTGCTCGAACACCAGACACGCCACAACAGCATCGAAGGCCGCGTCGCGAAATGGCAGCGACCGCGCGCCAGCACGTGCGTACTGCGCGCCACCACCGCGGCGTGTTGCCGCAATTACCTGCGCCCATGTCGGGTCGACACCCACTACCACCGTTGCGCCCTCACGGCGCGCAAGGCGCGACACCTGGCCTTCGCCGCAGCCAATATCGAGCACGCGCCGTGCACCCTGCAGGTGCTGTGCGGCAAGGGGCAGCATTTGTTCTTCGTATTCCGGGTCGGCGCCTTCGCTGAACCCCTCTTGCCACCACAGCGCGTGCGCTTCCCATGCGTCGTCGTTCATTGAGCGGGGCCATGGAGCTTGGCGAATACGTTGTCGGCGACAGCATCGGGAAGCCAGCTGAGGCCGCGCAACGTATCGAGGTCGACGCCTCGCAAGGCCTTCACGCCACCCAACTCCTTCACCAGACGCTTCTTTCGTGACGGCCCGAGGCCGTCGATGTCGTCGAGGACGCTCTTGGTCATGCGCTTGTCGCGCAGCTGACGGTGATACGTGATGGCAAAGCGGTGGCTTTCGTCGCGGATGCGCTGCAGCAGGTAGAGGGCCTCGCTTTGGCGCGGCAGACGAATCGGATCAGGATTGCCGGGAACGAACACTTCTTCGAACTGCTTCGCCAGCGAGCACACGGGAATCTCGTTCTCGAGCCCGAGCTCTTCGAGCACGCGGACCGCGACGCTCAGCTGGCCCTTGCCACCATCGACCACGAGCAGCTGCGGAGGATACGAGAAGCGACCGCCGCGCTCGGTGACTGGCTTCGCCAAGTCATCGATGTACGCCTTGAAGCGACGGGTGAGCACTTCTTCCATCGCCGCGAAATCGTCGTTGCCGGCGACCGTCTTGATCTTGAAGCGTCGATAGTCGCTGCGCTTCGCGAGCCCGTCCTCGACCACCACCATCGAGCCCACATAGTCACTGCCTTGGATGTGACTCATGTCGAAGCACTCGATACGCAGAGGCGCCTCGGGCAAATCGAGATGATCGCGGAGCTCGTTCAACGCCTGAGCCCGCGCGTTGTGATCGCTTGCGCGTTTCAGGCGATGGCGCGTGAACTCCTCCTGGGCGTTTCGCGTGACCGTGTCGAGCAACGATCGTTTGTCTCCGCGTTGCGGCACGCGAATCTCGACCTTGGACTCGCGCTGCTCGCCGAGCCACCACTCATACAGCGGTGCATCGGCAGGCTCCGCCGGGACAAGCACCGCCTTTGGGATGCCGAGCGGTGGATCATCTGCGTAGAGGCCCTCAAGAACTTTGTCGACCAGTTCGTGGGCGTCGATGTCCTCGACCTTGTCGACGATGAAGCCCTTGCGGCCGACGACTCTGCCGCGTCGCACAAAGAACACCTGCACGGCGGCTTCGAGCTCGTCGTCCGCGATGCCGATGACGTCGATGTCCTCGTTGCGTTCCGCCACGATCTGTTGCTTTTCGATCGCGCGCCGCACGCTGGCAAGGCGGTCTCGCAGCCGCGCCGCGAGCTCGAACTCGAGGTTCTTCGCCGCGTCGCGCATGCGCTGATCGAGCGCATCGACCACGTCGTCGGTGTCTCCGTCGAGGAACGCCAGCAGGTCCTCGACAAGGCGGTCGTAGCTGA
>JAYUFA010000527.1:0-3322 GCA_043738925.1 Actinomycetota bacterium | reverse complement strand
ACGCCGCGAGTTGGGGGCGGCTCGGCGGGCGCGGCAGACTTGGCGACTATGAACGTCGTCGTCTGTGTGAAACAGATCCCTGATCCCGTCGATCCCGGCGCGCTCGACCTGAGCACCAAGACTCTCAAGCGGGTCGGCAAGCTGATCCTTGACCCGTCCGACAGCTACGGCGTCGAGATGGCGTTGCAACTGGTTGCCGCTGCCGGCGGTGGCGAGGTGTCGCTCGTGTCGATGGCCCCCAACAACGAGGTCTCCGGATTGCGCACGGCATTGGCGATGGGCGCCGCGGGTGCGATCTTGGTGAGCGATCCCATCTTGCAAGGCACCGATGCGCTTGGCACGGCCAAGGTCTTGGCAGCGGCGATCGCCCGCAAGAGTCCCGACTTGGTGTTGACCGCGACCGAGTCGAGCGACGGCTACACGGGCACGGTTCCCGAGCAAATAGCCGAGCTGCTCGGCCTGCCATCGGTCACGTTCGCGAAGTCGGTAGCCATCGACGGCGCAGTGGCGCATGTGCGACGCCAGACCGAAGCCGGCTACGACGAGGTCGAGTGCCCGCTGCCCGCACTCATCAGCGTCACCGCGGGTGTGGTCGAGCCGCGCTACCCGAGTTTCAAGGGCATCATGGCCGCCAAGAACAAGCCGGTTGACATGGTAAGCGTCGCTGATCTCGGTATCGATGCGAGCCAGGTGGGCTGGGTCGGCGGCGGGCAGGAAATCATCGACATCGCGGCGGCACCGGCGCGCCAGGCCGGCGAGAAGTTCGAAGATGACGGCACGGCGCACGAACGCATCATTGCGTTCCTCGAACAACTGAAGGTGCTGTAGAGATGGCGAACAGTCTGAGCAAGGTATGGGTCTTCGGTGAGGCCACCGACGGCAAGGTCGCCACGATCACGCTGGAGATACTTGCCAAGGCGCGCGAGCTGTCCGACAACGTCGAGGTCATCTACGGCGGCGCCGACGCGGAAGCAATCGCGGCAACGCTCGGCGACCACGGCGCGTCGCGGGTTTTGGCCACGGGCGATCTCGGAGGTGGCCTGCAAGGTGTCGCGGTCGCCTCGGCCCTGGCGGCTTTGATCGCGGCCGGCGACGGCGCACCGGTGGTGTTGTTCGGCACCACCTACGACGGCCGCGATGTGGCGGGGCGGTTGTCGGTCAAGATCGATGCGCCCGTCATCACCAACGTTGCCGACCTCGATCTCGTCGGCGACAAGGTGGTCGGCACCGAGCCGGTGTTCGGCGGTAGCGTCAACGTGAAGACCACATTCACCACCGACAAGCCGCAGATCGTCCTCATCCGTCCGAAGTCGTTCGCCGCCGAGCCAAGCGGGGGCGCACCCGCTTCGGTGGGCTCGCTCGCGGTGCCCGAGCTCGGCGCGGCCGGCGCGGCGGTGGTCAAGAGCCGCTTCGTGGAGGAGGCCACCGGCCCCAAACTCGACGAAGCAGCCGTCGTCGTGTCGGGTGGACGCGGCCTGGGCGAGTCGGCCAACTACGCGCTGATCGAGACGTTGGCCAAGTTGTTGAAGGCCGCGCCGGGTGCGTCGCGGGCCATCGTCGACGCCGGTTGGGTGCCGTACTCCTACCAGGTCGGCCAAACCGGCAAGGTCGTCAAGCCGCTGGTCTACATCGCGGCCGGTATCTCAGGCGCCACGCAGCATCTCGTTGGCATGAAGGGCTCGAAGAACATCATCGCCATCAACAAAGACGCCGAGGCACCCATTCTCAGTGTGGCCGATCTCGGTATTGTCGGCGATGTCCACAAGGTTCTCCCCAAGCTGATCGAGGCGCTCAAAGCTCGCGGCTGAGTGCCCGTTCGTCACTGCGCCGTCGGTATATCCCCTGGAACGGTAGGAAATCCGGCGAACACGTCGACATGTATCGAACAGATGTGTGAAGGCCTGAAAGCTGCGTCTGGTTCGGGTTGCCCCCAGGGTCCTGTGGGTAACCTTTGTTTCGGTGAACTTTTCTTCCGGTGTCAGCTGAGTTTCGAGCCGCGCATGCGCGCCCGAGGGTCGTCACCCAATGCGGCCGCGGCAAGCGGATAGCCGAGGTAGTAACCCTGGGCCGCATCGCAGTCGAGACGGCGGAGGTGCTCGAGCTGCTCGGCGGTCTCGACGCCCTCGGCCACCGCGCGCATGTTCAGCGCGTGCGCGAGGCCGACGACCGCGGTCACGATCGCCGTGTCCTCGGGCTCGGTGCCCAGACCGTCGGTGAACGAGCGGTCGATCTTCAACGCTTCCACCGGGAAGCGCTTCAGATAGCTGAGCGACGAGTAGCCGGTGCCGAAATCATCGATGCTGAGATGCGCACCGAGGCGCCGCAGATCGCGTAGCACTGCAATCGTCGAGGTGGTGTCGCGCATCAGTGCTGACTCGGTTATCTCCAGCCAGAGCGAATCGGGAGCGAGGCCCGCCGACTCGATCGCCCGTGACACGGTATTCACGAGATCGCCAGCGTCGAACTGGCGGGGCGACAGGTTTACCGAGACCATGATGGGCGGCTGCCCATCTCGCACCGCGGTCTCGTTCCAGCGTGCTGCTTGTTCGCATGCCGTGCGCAGCACCCACGCCCCGATCGACACGATCAGTCCCGTGTCCTCGGCGACGTTGATGAAGTCGACAGGTGACACCAGATGGCCCGGCTCGCGTTCCCATCGCAGGAGTGCTTCGAAGCCGTACACCTCGCCGGATTGCACTTCGACGAGTGGCTGGTAGTACACCCGGAACTCATCTCGCTCGACGGCGCGATGCAACGCGTTGGCGATTTCGAGTCGATTCATCTCGCTGCGATCACGGTGCTCGTCGAAGAGTTCCGTACGCGAGCGGCCCGCTTCCTTGGCGCGATACATCGCCGTGTCCGCGTCGCGCAGGAGGTGGTCCGCGGCTTCGCTCGGATCGATGCCGTTCGCAAGCGGCCGCGAGATTGCGAGTCCGACACTGGCGGTGATGTAGGTCTCGACATCGTCGAGCACGACGGGCTGACGTAGAGCGACCTCGATGCGCTCCGCGATGGCGAGCGCCACTCGCGCGTCGGTCACGTCGTGAAGCAACATGGTGAACTCGTCGCCGCCGAAGCGAGCGACCACGTCGCGTTCGCGCGCGACCACCCGGAGGCGGTCAGCCACGATACGCAGGAGCACGTCGCCGGCATCGTGGCCGAGCGAGTCGTTCACGAATTTGAAGCGGTCAATGTCGACGAATGCGACGGCCAGCGCGTTGTCGTGCGGTGACGCCGCGATCGCTTCGGTCAACAGCTCCGTGAACAGCGTCCGGTTTGCGGCACCGGTGAGGGGATCGTGGCGGGCGTTGTGCTCGAGCGC
>JAYUFA010000526.1:0-3322 GCA_043738925.1 Actinomycetota bacterium | reverse complement strand
AGGGCGAAACGCTGACGCGATAGGCGATGAGCTGTTGACGATCGTCGCTTGCCGGGCACGCGCGCAGCTCGTTGTGCGACTCGCGCACCAAGCCGTTGTAGAGAAACGTGGTGCGATACCGCACGTCGAGTCGCATCTGAGTCACACCATCGCTTCGCCGGGGAGCACGTATTGCGATTGCAATGCATACTCACTGCCGACGCGGAAGTACTGGTTGGCAACGACATCGGCGATGTCGCATATCGATTGCTCGAGCGCGTCGAGTATTGCGTGCACGTCGCCGGTGACGAACTCGGCGATGTCGGTGAACTCCAGTTGGCTGCGGATCCGACCGAGAGTCCGCTGCGCGCGGTTCCGGGTGGAACTCGGGCCTGCGAGGTTTTCGAGCGAGTGTTCGGCTCGTTGGAGGCAGAACAACACGCTGCGCGGAAACGATCGCGATTGCAGCAGGAAGGCCGCGATGTGTGTGGGGTTGGTCGAGGATTGAAACGACCGGCGATACGCCTCGAGCGCGGACGCCGAACGCAGCGTGAGCAGCAATGCGTCGTAGTCGTCGTGTCCGAGCGATGCGTAGTTCACGTTGAGCAGGCGACACGTGATGAGCGCGCGCTCGATCATCCAACCGAGTCGCAGGAATGAGTAGGTCTCGTCACGCGGCATCGATTGCGCGGCCACGCCACCAAGCGTTTGACAGCGCACCTTGACGAGGTCGTACAGCGGGTATGGCTCACCGGTGAGATCGGCCGCGATGTTGCGCGCCTGAAGGTCGAGGTGAAACCGGTTGACGTTTTCCCACATCTCGCTCGACAAGTGCTCGCGTACCGTACGGAAGTTTTCGCGGGCGGTGGCGACACCCGACACGATCGAGCCGGGATTGCTACGGTCGGTCACGAGGAACGTACAGACGGCGCCCTCGTCGAGAGTGCGCCCGCGACGATCAAACTCTTTCCGTGCCTGAAGCACGTCGAGAACATGCGCCCAGGCGTCGCGCCCCTCGCCACCGGCGACCTGCAGCGAGCCCTGGTAGGTGACGTCGAGAAGGCGTGCTGTGCCCTCGGCGCGTTCCAGATAGCGACCGGCCCAGAACAGGCTCTCGGCGTGACGGGCGAGCATCAGACCAACTCCTCTTCGGGCACGTCGTCGCCGTCGACAGCAACGTCGATCGGCTGATCGATCGGAGCGAGGACCCATGTGTCCTTCGAGCCGCCACCTTGTGACGAATTGACCACGAGCGACCCCGCACGCATCGCAACACGCGTGAGGCCGCCGGGGATCACTTCGACCCGCTCACCGGTGAGGACGAACGGTCGGAGGTCGATGTGTCGGCCGGCGAGGCCGTCGTCGGTGAAGCTCGGCGAACGCGACAACGACACAACCTCCTGCGCGATGTAGTTGCGGGGATCGGTCAAGATGTTGTGCCGGACGACCGCTAGCTCCTCGTCGGATGCCATTGGTCCGATCACGATGCCGTAACCGCCCGATTCGGCAACCGGTTTCACCACAAGCTGATCGAGTCGATCGAGTACATGCTTGCGTTGGTCGGGATCCCACAACAGATACGTGGTCGCGTTCGGGATGATGGCCTCTTCGCCGAGGTAGTACTTGATCAGTTCGGGTACGTACGCATACACGGCCTTGTCGTCACCGACGCCATTGCCGGCGGCGTTGGCCACCGAGATCGTGCCCGCGCGCAACGCGGCCATCAGGCCCGGCACGCCGACGGTGGAGTCATTGCGAAACACAACCGGGTCGAGAAACGCATCGTCGATGCGTCGATACAACACATCGACTCGCTGCAACCCGCTCGTGGTGCGCATGTACACGACGTGATCGTCGACGACGAGATCACGCCCTTCGACCAACTCGACACCCATCTGCCGGGCGAGGAACGCGTGCTCGAAATAGGCGCTGTTGAACGCGCCCGGCGTGAGTACGGCAACCGTGGGGCTATCGCCCGCAGCAGGAGGGGCCACGTTGCGCAGCGCGCGCAGCAACGCTCGGCCGTATTGGTCGACGGGCCGCACCCGATGCTCGCGGAACGCCGCGGGAAGCACCTTCATCATCGCGGCACGATTCTCGAGCACGTAGCTGATGCCGCTCGGGTTGCGGATGTTGTCCTCGAGGACTCGATAGACGCCGTCGCGATCGCGCACCAGGTCGATGCCCGCTACGAGACAGCGCGCGCCGTTCGGTACCGGGATGTTCACGGCTTCGCGTTCGAATCCGGAGGATGACGTGATCAGCCAACGCGGCACGATGCCGTCGTTGATCGCCGCCTGCTCACCGACATAGATGTCGTCGAGGAACCGATTGAGCGCCGTCACGCGTTGTGCAAGGCCGCGTTCAATGACTTCCCATTCGGCAGCAGGAATGATGCGCGGGAACAGATCCATCGGCCAGGTGCGCTCGATGTCTTCGTGTTCGCCGTACACGGTGAAGGTGATGCCGCGCGCTTTGAACACGTCTTCGCCGAGCTGGCGCCGATGGCGAATGTCGTCCTCGCCGAGGCTGGCGAACCGTTCGATCAGCTGGCGGTAGTGCGGACGCGGCGCTCCGTCGGCCTCGAAGGCCTCGTCGAAGAAGTCCTCGGTCAGGTAACCGTCGAAGAACCCGTGCGTCACTCCCCCGTTCTACGCCGGGCGAAGCGCCCGTGCTCGTCCGAAACAGTGGCTTCACCCTCGCGTCACGAAGGCGAAGCAATCAGACCAGAAACACGAAAGATAGCCGAGCCGAGTTGAGCAGAGTTGAGCAGAGTTGAGCCGCCTCGATGAGGTGGCCCGACCACGGTGAGGTGGCCCGACCACGCACAGTCAGCTCAGCACGGGGGAGAGGTCGACGGTGAGCCGACCGAGCAGGCGTAGCAGCGTCGTGCGGTCGTCGTCAGGCCAGTCGACCATGAGTTCGGCGAGCGTGCGTTGCCATTCGGCGCGCGCGTCGACGATGGTGCGCCGGCCGAGTGGCGTGAGCACGACGAGCGCGGCGCGGCCGTCGTCGGGGTCGACTTCGCGTCGTAGCAAGCCGCGGTCGACGAGCGCCGCCAGCTGGCGGCTCAGCGTTGATTGGTCGACGGCCAACGTGGCCAGCAGGTCGGCGGCGCGTGTCGGTCCGCGGTCATGGAGCAGGTTCAACAGCAGGAACAGGCGACTGTCGCCCGCCGAGACAGCGCCCATCTTCGCGGTGAGTCGAGGGTCGCGTGCGAGGCGCACGAGCTCGGTGAGCTGCGCGTCGAGTTCGCGGAAATAGTTGTCGTCGGCACGCGCCACGGTGGAACTGTAGGCGAGCGGGATCAGACCCGATGATCGACCCGGGCGGGTGCGGATGC
>JAYUFA010000525.1:0-8770 GCA_043738925.1 Actinomycetota bacterium | reverse complement strand
CATCGGCGCCGTTACCGAGGTGTGCGGCGATGCGGCCGAACTCGTCGCGGTCGACGACCCCGACGCGCTTGGCGAAGGCCTCGACCGTGTCTTGCAGGACGAGACGCTGCGTTCACGACTGATCGAGCGCGGCCTCACACGTTCGGCCATGTTCACTTGGCCGGTGCACGTTTCGGGCGTGGTGGCGTTGTACCGTCGCGCCGTGTCGCAGTCCTGAGCAACAGGCTGTCGACATTGCACACGCGCGCCGCGCGCATGGCATCTCCGGAGGGACCTCAGCCATCATGAGAGCGCTCGTCATCGGGGCCAGCGGCTTTGTCGGCCGTCACCTCGTTGCGCATCTACGAGAGGTCGGTGACGAGGTCGTCGCGATCGACCGATCGTCCGGCGGACCCGACATTTGCGATGCGTACGGCATCACTGCGCACGTTGGCGCTTCGCGCGCTGACGTCGTGTATCACCTTGCCGGCCAGAGTGACGTCGGTCGCTCGTGGACCGACGTCATCGGCACCTACCGTGCCAACGTCGAGGGCTTGGTCAATGTGCTCGCGGCGGCACGCGCCGCGGAGGTCGGCCGCGTGATCGCCGTGTTGTCGGCCGACGTTTACGGTCGCGTCACCGAGGCCGAGCTGCCACTCACCGAGGACGCTCCGTTCCGCCCGATCAGCCCGTACGCCGCGAGCAAGGCTGCGGCCGATCTCGTGTGCATCCAAGCCTTCCTCGGTTATGGCTTGCACGTGGTGCGCGCTCGGCCGTTTACTCACATCGGCCCCGGCCAAGGCCCCGGATTTGTCGCGAGCGCGATCGCGTCGCGTGTCGCCGCTGCGGAGCGCGACGCACTCGACGACATCGCAGTCGGCACGCTCAGCACGCGTCGCGACTTCACCGACGTGCGCGACGTCGTGCGCGCCTACCGGCTGCTCGCTCGACACGGCGCAGCGGGTGAGGCCTACAACATCTGCTCCGGTACCGACGTGCCCGTGCAACTGGTGGCCGACACGCTCATTGGCTTCGCGCGTCGACCGCTTCGGCTCGTGAGCGACCCGGCGCTTTCACGACCGGCCGACGTCCCGCTGCTACGCGGCGACCCGACGCGATTGCACGTGCTTACGGGATGGAAGGCCGAGATCCCCCTCGCGACCACGCTCACCGATCTGCTCGACGACTGGCGCCTTCGCATCAACAAGTATTAGGAACGCTGGCCGATAGGTGCGCGTTTGTACGACCGAGTGCACGTGCAGCAGCGGAACCCGCATCCCACCCTGCTACAAAGAGCAGATGCCACGCGCGTTGATCACCGGTATCACCGGCCAAGACGGTTCCTACCTCGCTGAACTTCTCCTCACGAAGGGTTATGACGTCGTCGGCATGGTCCGGCGTTCGAGCACGGTCAACTTCGAACGCATCGCCCACATCCAAGACGACATCGAGTTCGCGCCGGCCGACCTCCTCGACGAGGTGTCGCTGATCGAGGCGCTGCGCGCCCACCGGCCCGAAGAGGTGTACAACCTCGCCGCGCAGTCGTTCGTACAAACCTCGTTCTCCCAACCGGTGCTGACCGGTGAGACCACCGCACTCGGTGTCACGCGCATCCTCGACGCGATCCGCATGGTCGACCCCGGGATCCGCTTTTACCAGGCGTCGTCAAGCGAGATGTTCGGCAAGGTGATGGAGGTGCCGCAGCGCGAGTCGACGCCGTTCTACCCGCGCAGCCCCTATGGCGTCGCGAAGGTCTACGGGCACTGGATCACGGTGAACTATCGCGAGAGCTACGACCTGCACGCGTCGTCCGGCATTCTGTTCAACCACGAAAGCCCGCGACGCGGTCTCGAGTTCGTGACCCGCAAGATTTCCAACGCGGTGGCCAAGATCTCCCTCGGTCTGGCCGACGAGATCCGCCTCGGCAACCTCGACGCGCAGCGCGATTGGGGTTTCGCCCGCGA
This sequence comes from Actinomycetota bacterium, assembly GCA_043738925.1. Classification (GTDB taxonomy): domain Bacteria; phylum Actinomycetota; class Acidimicrobiia; order Acidimicrobiales; family WLNW01; genus WLNW01. Next base: position 6,827 of record JAYUFA010000525.1, on the reverse strand, counting down.
CTACGTCGAGGCGATGTGGTTGATGTTGCAGCAGCCGACCCCAGACGATTTCGTGGTGTGTACCGGTGAAACGCATTCGGTGAGCGAGTTCTGCCGGGTTGCCTTCGACCATGTCGGCTTGCATTGGGAGGACTACGTCGTGATCGACGATCGCTTCAAGCGCCCGGCCGAGGTCGATCTGCTGGTGGGCGACGCCAAGAAGGCCGAGTCGGTGTTGGGTTGGAAGGCCACCACGAGCTTTGCCGACCTCGTCCATCTCATGGTCGACGCCGATGTCGCGCTGCTCGAGGCCAAGCTGCGCTCGCTCGCCTGATGATCGTCACGTTGGCCGGCGGCGTTGGAGCCGCGCGCTTTCTTGTCGGGCTCGTGCGCGTCCACGACGAAGCCGACTGCACAGCCATCGTCAACGTTGCCGACGATGTCGTGCTACACGGACTCGCGATCAGCCCCGATCTTGACACCGTCACCTATACCTTGGCGGGCGAAATCGACCCCGACCGCGGTTGGGGTCTGCGCGAGGAGACCTGGCAAGCCATGGCCACCGTGCAGCGTTACGGCGGCATCTCGTGGTTCAACCTCGGCGACCGCGACCTGGGCACACACCTCTATCGCACGCACCGCCTGAGCGAAGGCGCGACGTTGGGCGAGGTCACCGCCGACATCGTGCGCGCGTGGGGTTTACGTCTGCGCGTGCTGCCGGTGACCGACGATCGCGTCGAAACGCGCGTGGTTCTACGCGACGGTGACGACGAAACGCCGGCGGGCGGCGAGGTCAACTTTCAGGAGTATTTCGTCAAACGTCGTCACGGCGTTGCCGTGTCGTCGGTGCGCTTTGTCGGCGCCGACCTCGCTCGGCCTGCGACCGGCGTACTTGACGCGATCGCCCACGCCGATACCGTCGTGATCGCGCCCTCGAACCCGCTCGTGTCCATCGCCCCGGTGCTCGCGGTGCCAGGGGTGCGCGACGCGTTGCGCGCCCGGCGCGAGCGCAGCGTCGCCATCTCCCCGATCGTCGGTGGCGCCGCGTTGAAAGGCCCCGCCGATCGCATGCTTGTAGAACTCGGCCACGAGTCGAGCGTGGTCGGTGTGGCGCGGTTGTACCGCGACATTGCATCGGTGCTCGTTGTCGACGAGGTCGACCGCGCCTTGGCACCGCTTGTCGAGGCCGAAGGCGTGCGATGCGTGGTCACCGACACGATCATGAAGACACCCGAACGCGCCGCGGCCCTGGCACGAACCACCCTCGGTGTGTGGACATGAGCCGCCTCACGCTGTTCGGTATCGAGGGCATACCGGTGGTGCAACCAGGCGATGATCTCGCCGGGCTGATCGTGGCCGCATGCGACGACTTACGCGACGGCGACGTGCTCGTTGTTGCATCGAAGGTCGTGGCCAAAGCCGAGGGCAAACTCGAAGCGGTCGATCCTGACGATCCGCTCAGTCACAAACCACTCGTCGAGCGTGAGGCAGTGCGCGTGCTGCGGCGCCGCGGCGACCTGCTCATCACCGAAACGAAGCACGGCTTCGTTTGCGCCAACTCGGGTATCGATCGGTCGAATGTCGAAGACGGCATCGTGGTTCTTTTGCCCGATGACCCAGACCGCTCGGCGCGGCGGATCCGCGACGCCATCCGGGCGCGGGCGGGCGTCGAGATCGCGGTGATCGTGTCGGACACGTTCGGGCGCACCTGGCGGCGTGGACTCACCGACGTGGCCCTCGGCTGTGCCGGCATCGGCGCCGTGCTCGACCTCCGGGGCAGTACCGACACATACGGTCACGAGCTGCAGGTGACTGTCGTGGCCGTGGTCGACGAAATCGCGGGCGCTGCCGAGCTCGTCATGGGTAAGGCCACGGGTATCTGCGCCGCCGTCGTACGCGGTATCGATCCCGCGCTGCTCCGTACCGGAAGCGTCCGTGACGAGATCATTCGAACCCCGGCCGAAGACCTTTTCCGCTGACGCGCAAGACCACGTTCAGGTACGGGTGCGGAACCAGTCGAGGGTCGTGGCAGCACCGGTGAGGAGGTCGGTGGCGGGCGCCCAGCCGAGCTGTTCGGCCGCCAGCGCGGCGGACAATGCCGACCGTTGCAGCTCACCGGGACGGGCCTCACCGTGATTGGCGGGAGCGTCGATGCCCGCGGCCTCGGCGATGGCTGCGTAGAGCTCGTTGACCGATGTCTCGACCCCGGTACCGATGTTGATGACGAGTCCGGTGCCGGCAGTCGCGCCGGCGGCACGCACGAATGCATCGGCAACATCGCCGACGAACACAAAATCGCGCGTCTGCTCACCGTCGCCGAAGATGGTGCATTCCTGACGATTGAGCAACCGCCCGCAGAAGATGGCCACGACACCGGCCTCGCCGTGCGGATCTTGTCGCGGGCCATAGACGTTGGCGAGCGCGAGCGAAGTGAACGACAGACCGTGGAGCACGCTGAATGCGAACAGATAGTCGCTCACGACCTTCTTGGCCACGCCATACGGCGACACGGGTCGTTGCGGGTGCGTCTCATCGACCGGCAGCACCGACGGATCGGGCTCGCCATAGATGGTGCCACCGCTCGACGCGAACACCACTTTGCGCGCGCCACCGCGTTGCGCGCCCTCGATGACGCGCAGCGAACCGATGATGTTGATCTCGGCGTCGAGCACCGGTTGTTGCACCGACACACGAACATCGATCTGTGCTGCGAGATGAAAGACCACCTCGGGCTTCGCGGCCGCGATGATCTCGCTACAGCGCGCGTCGCGGACATCGACTTCGTGCACGACGAGCCGGTCGGCGCTGGCAGCCGCCGCCGATGCGAGATTGGCATGCGACCCGCTCGACAGGTTGTCGACGACGTGGACGGTGTGCCCAGCCGCGATCAGCCGATCGACAAGTGTCGAGCCGATGAACCCGGCACCACCGGTGACTACGACGCGCATCACGGAACCTCCGGCACCTTCACGTTGACAAGCTGAGCCCCAGGCGCGACCTCGCACCCCCGACCGACCACGCACAACGTACGCAGCGATGCCCCGGCACCAATGACGGCGTAATCGGCGACGATGCTCGACGACACCTCGGCACCAGCTTCGACACGCGCGCCGCCGAGCACGACGGCGCCGCGCACGATGGCATCGCGACCGATGACGGCTCCGGGCCCGATGACCGACCGGTCGACCACAGCAGTGGGATCGACATGAGCCGATGGGTGCACGCCTATCTCTGGGATGCCACGCACGCCACTCAACAAGTCGAGCTGCACTTCCAGATATGTAGCAGGCGTACCCGCGTCGATCCAATAGCAAGGGTCTTGCAACGCGAACAGCGTTCCGTCGATCACCATCGCAGGGAACGTCTCGCGCTCGATCGATACCTTGCGGCCGTCGGGGATACGGTCGATCACCGATGGTTCGAGCACGTAGGTGCCAGCGTTGATCCAGTTGGTCGGCGCTTCGTCGCGCGGGGGCTTCTCGATGAAGCCGAGCACGCGACCGTCAGCGTCGGTGGGAACCACGCCATAACGAGACGGATCGTCCACGGGCGTGAGATGAATGGTGCCTTCGGCGCCGCGCTCGCGATGCAGTGCCAAGAGTCGACGAAGGTCGAAGTCATTGAGCACATCGCCGTTGGCGACGACGAACGTTTCGTCGATGCCCGCCGCGAGCGCCGCGAAACGGATCGCACCGGCGGTGTCAAGTGGTTCCGGCTCCACCGCATAGCGAAGAGCAACACCGGCGCAAATGCCATCAGGGTAGGCATCGATGAACGCGTCGGGCCGAAAGCCGAGCGACAGAATGGCCTCGTCGACGCCGTAGCGGGCCAAGCCGGCGACCACACGCTCCAACATCGAGACGTGCACGACGGGCAGCATTTGCTTCGGGACGTCGCTCGTGAGCGGTCGTAGCCGGGTGCCGAAGCCACCGACGAGGACAATGGCGCGCATCACGGGGCCGATGTAGTGGTGGGCGCCGCAACCGTCGTGGACGACGCGCCGCTGGCCCCCGAACCCGTCGCGCCAGTACCCGATGCGCCAGTACCCGTGGCACCCGTACCCGTGGCACCCGTACCCGATGCGCCCGTGCCCGTGGCACCAGATGCACCGAGGTCGCTCAGCTGATCGAGCTGTGGGATCGATGTGGGCTTTGCGATGTCGCCGACCGCGGTGTCCTTGGGAACCAACGCGATGGTGAACGCCTCACGGTCCTTGCGGTAGCGGATCTTGCCGAAGTCCTTGGTGATCACCTCAGGCGGCGTGGAACCGTTGTTGGCGTCCCAGCGCACCACCTCGAGTACGGCGTCTTTGTCGCCGCACTTGGTGCCATTCGCGAGCGTGACCCCGGCCGGGAACTCGATCTTGCTGTTACTCCACTTGACGCCCGTGGTGTTGAAGAACACCGCGAACGTGGCATTGACCCCGGCAGCTGACGAATCGAACGGGTGGATGTGCATGATGCCGCCCGTGGCCGTGGCATCGGCATCGTGGGTGTGGATGCCGTGCGGGTCGGTGCCGCTGTCGGCCACCGGCGCTTCCCAATGGTCACAGTTCCAAATGCCGTACGCGGCGTGCCAGTGGGTCTTGAGCTTCGGCTCGACGGCCGACGAACCGTTCGACCGGGCGAACAGCACAAGCGTGGTACCAAGCAGCACGGTGACGGCGATCGCCAGCGGAAACCCGAGTTGGCGCCGCTCGGGGCCCTTGCTCGTGTTACCCACGCGCGCGGCGCGCGCGACCTTTTTCGAGGACGATGCCTTACCCATAGGGGCGTAACCGTACCCGCCACCGGCACCCTCCAGACGACACCGGAGCGCTTTGGTGGGTCAGAGGTCGGCGAACAGGTCGGCGTACGCGGTGGCCACCGCAGCGGGCGACACCCATGACTCGACGAAATGACGCCCCGCGACACCTTGGGCGCTCGTGGTCTCGGGATCATCGAGCATGTCCACCAACGCGGAGACAAAGGCTGCAGGGTCATCAGGGGCGACGGTCATACCGGCGCCTGCTGCGGCGATGGTGCGCTCCACTTCGGTACCGGGGTCGACGCTCGCAAGCACCGGCCGGCCGGCGGCCAGGATGGCATAGAGCTTCGACGGCACACTCGCCTTCGCGAGGCCGGTCTTCAACGGCACGACGTGGATGTCGGCCGCCGCCAAGACATTCGGCAGACGATCGAGGGGTTGGTAGTCGACGAAGCGCACGTTCGCGAGGTCCGCGGCAGCAGCTTGCAACGCCGGCCGTGCCGCCCCCCCGCCGTTGATCACAAACACCACATCGGTTCGGCCTTGCAATGTCCGCGCGGCGTCGACAAGCAAGCCGATCGATTGCGAGAGACCGACGTTGCCGGCATACATGACAACGGTCTTGCCGACCAGGTCGTGCTCTCGGCGATACGCGTTCTCGCGAGGGCCCGGCGTGATCGCCACGGTGTCGACGAAGTTCGGGATCACCGCAACGCGCGTGCGCCGACGCTTCTGTGGTCCGACCTTTGCAAGAACGTTGTCGCGCAAGTCGTCCGACAGAACGGTGACGGCGTCAGAGCGACGATACGCGAAGCGTTCGATTGCCGATGCGGCCCGTATGACGCGTCGATCGGTCAGCAGTCCGAGCTCGACTGCGACATCGGGAAACACATCTTGGATGTTGAACACGAACGGCGCTCGGCGTAGCCGCGCGACGGCGAGCCCGGCGACGCCAATCGGCAGCGGGGGCGACATCGCGAACACCACATGGGGACGATGCCGCGAGCACACCGCGAACACCGTCGACAGGCCGATGAAACCGGCAAAGCCGAGCGCTCGGGCTCGGAGATTCGACTTGTCCGTGGGAAACGGGTGTACGCGCGTAATGCGTCCCCAGGGCGTGTGCTCGGTGCGCCACGGTCGACCGCGCCATGCCGGTTCGACATCGTGCAAGCGGTACCACGGCAACGCTGTCACGATGTGGAGCTGATGACCTTGCGCGGCGAGCTCGTTCACGATCGCAGTCATCACGGTGCCCGTAGGCGCGACATCGGGCGCGTAGTGCGGGCACAACACGAGAATCCTCACGACCGCACCTCCGTTCCCGATCGCACTCTGCCCATTGAGCTGATCCCTATCGGCGCGCGTTCTAGGCGGCGTTCTACACCGGGCCGCGCGCGTGTCACGAACCGGCGACGATCTCGCGGTACACGCTCACGAGTGCAGCTGCTGTTGCCTCGGGCGCATACCGTCGGGCCACCGCCAGCCCTCGCTCCGCCCGGGCACGGCGATATGTCGGGTCGCGCAACGCTGCCGTCATCGCGGCCACCCACGCCTGAACATCGTCGGGGTCGATAAGTACACCGGCGTCGCCGACGACCTCGCGCAATGCGGTCGCGTCCGACGAGATCACCGGGCACTGTGCAGCGAAAGCTTCGATGACGGGCAGACCAAAGCCCTCGAACCGTGAGGGAAAGACGAGCGCTGTCGTTCGTGTCAACAAGAGATCGAGCACGTCGCGCTCGACGCGCCCCGGTCGCAGCACTGCGCCCGCGAGGTCGGGTTGCGCGATGCGTGCGGTCACCGCGTGCTCGGCACCGCCCGCGCCCTGGGTCAGCACCAATCGCGCCTGCGGATGATCGCGGCGCACTCGGGCGAACGCTTCGAGCAGCACGAGATGGTTCTTGTGCAAGTAGGTGATCGCTGGATAGAGGAAGAATGGCGCGCCGCTGTCGACCAACGAGCGCAGGTCTTCGTCCATGGTGAACGAGGTCGTCGGTCTGGTCAACGCCGTATCAGGAACCTTCACCGGCGCGGCGATCGCGCGCACCCTGGCCGCGTCGAGTCCGAACCGCTCGATCACACTGGCGCGTACGAGCTCG
>JAYUFA010000524.1:0-3344 GCA_043738925.1 Actinomycetota bacterium | reverse complement strand
GCCGAATCCGATGATGCTTCCGCCTCGGCGGAGGAGTCGGCGACGGTCGCGGCACCCTCGGTGCTCGCCGTGGTCGTTGCCCATGAGCCGGGCCCGTGGTTCGACGAGGTCTTGGCTGGGTTGGCCGCGCAGGATTACAGCCGTCTCAGCGTTCTTGTTGTCGACACAGCCGATGACCAAGAGTTGGCCGGACGGGTCGCCTCATTACTTCCGGAAGCGATCCTGTTACAACCGGCGGAGTCCGACGCCGGCTACGGGGCCGCCGCCAACCTGGTCCTCGACGATGGGCCGCGTGCCGCGCTGTACCTGTTCTGCCATGACGACGTGGCCCTCGCTGCAGATGCCGTGACGCATCTGGTCGATGAGGTGGTGCGTTCAAACGCAGCGATCGTTGCGCCGAAGCTCGTGATGTGGGACGACCCGCAGCGCCTACAACACGTCGGACTTTCGGTCGACAAGTTCGCGATGTCGGCACCGCTCGCCGACGAGGGTGAGATCGATCAGGCGCAACGCGACGCCGTGACCGACGTATTCGCGGTACCGGGCGCGTGCATGCTCGTTCGCGCCGATCTGTTCCGCACCCTCGGTGGCTTTGACGCCGCCATGGAGTTCCGTGGCGATGATGTCGACTTGTGCTGGCGCGCGCAGCTGGCCGGCGCACGGGTGATGGTGGTTCCCGATGCCGTCGCACGTCACCGCGAGCGGCTCAGCGACCGTCGTCCGGTCGACGACGCGGAGCAGCTCGGGCTGCGCAACTCGGTGCGGTCGATGCTTTCGTGTTGGGGCTGGGCTCGGCTGGTGCGGATTGTGCCGCAAGCCGTGCTGCTCACGATCGTCGAGATTGCATACGCGCTTGCGCACGGTCGCGTCCGTCACGCGCGCGCCTTGGTCGGTGGCTGGACCTGGAACCTGCGGAGGCTGGGCGCGATCCATCGGCGTCGCAAGGCCATAGCGGCCTATCGCGAGGTCGACGACGTTGACGTGCATCGCCTACAGGTGCGCGGCAGTGCGCGCCTGCGCATGTATTTCCGCGGTCAACTCGGTCGTGACGATGAACGCATGGTGTCGCTCACGTCCGCAGGGCGCGAGCTGGCGTCGTCGTTGCGCACGACGGCAACTCGCAACGCGGTTGTTGGCCTAGCGCTCCTTGCGCTCGTCGTCATCGTTGGTTCGCGGCACTTCTTCACGAGCACGATTCCGGGGGTCGGCGAACTCCAACCGCTACATGGCGGCACGCGCGAACTGCTCGCCGAGTGGTGGCGCGGCTGGCACACGCGTGCCCTGGGCTCCAGCGCAGCCGCGCCGACCGCGTCGTTGGTGCTCGGCCTCGGCGGCATCGTGCTGTTCGGTCACGCCGCGTTGCTCCGCACCGTGCTGTTGCTTGTACCGCTACCGATCGGCGGGTTCGGGATGTGGCGGCTCGCACGGCCTTTCGGGTCGCGGCGCGGCAACCTCGCGGGCACGGTCGTCTACGTGGCGACCCCGATCGCCTACAACGGCTACGCCCAAGGTTCACTTGGCGCGCTGGCGATGTTCGCGGCAGCGCCCTGGATGCTCGGCGCGTTCGCGCGCGTCATCGGGACGGCCCCGTTTGCGCCGAGCGGTCGTCGGGGCGGATCGTTCCAGCACCGCGTCACTGCGCTCGGCTTGCTTCTAGCGATCGCGGCGACCTTCGCACCCTTCGCGGTGGCGATAGCGCTGGTGATCGCGGGTGGGTTGTTCCTCGGGGCGCTCGTTGCGGGCGATGGTCGAGGGAGCGCGTCGCTGATCATCGGCACGCCCATGGCGCTCGTGCTCGCGTTCGTGCTGCACCTGCCATGGAGCCTGTCGTTCGTGCAAAGCGACCGCACGTGGGCGTCATTCGCCGGGCCCGGTTCGGCTGCGGGCGGCCACTACGACGCCGGCGATCTCCTGCGGCTTCACACGGGTCCGTTCGGTGCAGGGCCGTTGTCGTATGCGGTGTTGGCGGCGGCCGGATTTTCGTTGCTCCTTGCGCGCGGTGAGCGTCTCGCGTGGACCATTCGCGCATGGTTCGTGGCACTCAGCTGTTGGGCGTTGCTCCTCGCGAGCGAGCAGGGTTGGTTGCCGCGTGCGCTTCCGAATCCCGGGGTCGTGTTGGCACCAGCCGCGGCGGCGCTTGCACTCGCGACGGCACTCGGCGTTGCGGCATTCGAGGTCGACCTGCGTCGTCATCGCTTCGGATGGCGACAGTTCGCGCCGTTTGCTTCCGTTGGCGTGTTGGCGCTTCTGCTGCTCCCGTTCGTGGCCGGCGCTGCCGACGGGCGCTGGAAGATGCCGCGTCGCGACTTCACGCGAACCTACGCCGGACTGTTCTCGCATCCCGAGCAAGGCACGGCACGCGTCCTGTGGATCGGCGATCCGCTGACGTTGCCGCTCGCGGGGTTTGACCTCGCGCGTGGCGACCTCCTTGGGCCGGGGAAGGGGCTGGCGTTCACCACCACCGATGGTCGCGCGCCGACCTTGCTCGACGGCTGGGGTGGTCCCGACACGCTCGGCGCGCGGCTCCTACGCGAAAGTGTCGCGCTCGCCGCGAACGGCGACACCAATCGGCTTGGGCGCCTGCTCGCCATCTTCGGCGTGCGCTACCTCGTCCTCGCTGACCACACGGCGCCTGCGCCGTTCGCCGGCGAAGTGCGCCCGATCCCCGACGCCCTCCGGCGTACCTTCGAGGCGCAGCTCGATCTGGAACGAGTCGAGGGTGTCAACGACGCGGTGACTGTCTACCGCAACAACTCGTGGTTGCCGGTGGTGTCCACCGTGCCAGCCGCAGTCGACGTGTCAGAGAGTCCGTTCGACGCGGCGCGCCACGCGGTGGCCGATACGTCGCCGACGCCGCTGTTGACCACGGTTGCCGCGAACGGCATCGAGGCGAGCGGCGTCCTGAGTGCGGCCCAGATCGCGGCGCATGATCGCGTCTTGGTCGCCGCGAACACCTCTGCTCACTGGCGTCTGTCGGTCGGCGGCGTCGAATCCCTGCGCGGTGACGCCTACGGTTGGGCGAACGTGTTCTCGCCCACTACCGATGGTCCGGCTCGCTTGCGTTACGAAACACCACTCGTCGTTCGCCTGCTGGCGGTTTGCCAGATCGTCGTGTGGTCGTTGGTGCTGATTCGGCTCAACACCTTGCGTGAACGGCGGCGTCGCACATGAGCCGCACGGCGCGGGCCTTGGGGGCCCGCCAGAAGGCGACGGGTGCGGCAGTGAGCCGCACGGCGCGGGGGTTCCATTGAGGGCAGCGCGGTGGCCGGCTCTTGTGGTGATCGTGGCGGTCATCGCCGCGGCGTTGCTCTTCGCCGGGGGAAAAAAGGTGCCTACGTCGGGCC
>JAYUFA010000523.1:0-3381 GCA_043738925.1 Actinomycetota bacterium | reverse complement strand
TATACGCCGCCGCCCGCGCCAACCGCACAGACGGTCACGCTGCTCACATCGCCGATGTTTCATGTGTCAGGCCTGTTGGCGGGCGTGATACTGGGCCTATCGATGGGCATGCGCATGGTCTTGCGTAGCGGCCGATTTGATCCGGCGGACGTGCTTCGACTGATCGAACGCGAGCGGATCACCACGTGGTCGCCGATCGGTGGAACCGGCCAGCGCGTCATTCATCACCCGACGTTTCGCGACTTCGACGTGTCGAGCATCCGCCAAGTGAGTTTCGGCGGCGGACCCACGAGCCCCGCAGCGCGCGCCGAACTGCAAGCGGCCTTCCCGAACGTCGGCGTCAACATGGGCAACGGCTACGGCTCGAGCGAGACCGTCGCGTCCGTGTCGGGAAACACCGGCCTCGAGTACGAGCTACAACCGACAAGTGCCGGGCGTATGAATCCGACGTGTCTCATCGAAATCTGGGACGAGCACGATCAGCCATTGCCCGACGGTGACGAAGGTCGCGTGGTCATTCAGAGCGCGTACAACATGCTCGGCTACTGGAAGAATCCGGAGGCCACCGCGCAGACGATTCACCGCGACCGGTTCCTCGACACCGGCGACATCGGCCGCATCGAGCACGGCATGTTGTTCATCAACTCGCGTGCACGCGACATGATCATTCGGTCGGGCGAGAACATCTATCCGATCGAGGTCGAATCGCGTGTCGAGGCCCATCCGCATGTGCGCGAATGCGCGGTGGTCGGCAGTGATCACCACGAGCACGGCCAAGAAGTGAAGGCCATCGTTGTGCCTGTCGACGGGATGGCCATCGACTTCGACGCGCTCGGCGCGTTCGCGGGCGAAACGCTGGCGCGCTACAAGGTGCCCACGCTGTGGGAACTTCGCCATGAGCCGCTGCCGCGCAACGCGTCGGGCAAGGTGTTGAAGACGGTGCTGCTCGGCCAGGCCGAACAATCGCCCGACGACCACCGCGAACACTGATCCGGCACGGCGCGTACTCCGAACGGAGGGCACAACCTTCTCAGGAGAACGAACGATGACGACAACGATCACCTCGAGTCCCGCTGACTTGCTGCGAGCCGGCTACGGCGCGTTTTCGATTGGCGAACTGCCTGTTCTCGAAGCGCTGTTCGCGCCCGATGCGGTGTGGCACGAGCCGGGCAACAGCCCGATCAGTGGCTCCTACGTGGGCTGGCCTGCCGTAGCGGGGCTGCTCGTGAGCTACGCCGAGCGCAGCCACGGCACGTTCGTTGCGGAACTGAGCGACGTGCTGGCCAACGAGACGCAGGCCATGTCGATTGCCCACGTCCGTGCCCACAACAATGGCCGCACGATCGACCAGGACAACCATCTACTCATCCGTGTGGCTGACGGTCGCGTCGCCGAGGCCCGCGTGATCTACACCGACCAAACGGCGATCGACGCATTCTGGGCCTGACTGGCGCAAAAGCTCCCCCCACGCAAATCCCGGCAAGGTACGCCGACGTCTCGCGTATCCTTGCCGGGTGCTGCGCTTCACCGACACCCTCATCGGCGCAAAGGTCGCGTTCGAGCCTCGTACACCTGGTGTGGTCAGTATCTACGCGTGCGGCCCAACGGTGTACGACGTGCCCCACGTGGGCCACGCGCGGAGCGCCCTCACGTACGACATCTTGCGGCGTTACCTCCGATGGCGTGCGTATTCGGTCACGTTGGTACAGAACATCACCGATATCGACGACAAGATCATCGCTCGCGCCGCACGCGACGGCGTATCGGAGACTGCCCTCGCGCAAACCTACGAAGCGGCGTACGTCGACCAGATGATGCGCCTCGATATCGAACCACCCGACGCGCGACCCCATGCCACCGACTACGTCGCCGAGATGATCGCGTTCATCGACGAACTCCTCGCGGCCGATATGGCGTACATCGTGCAAGGCAGCGGTGTGTACTACCGCGCGGGCAAGCTCGCCGACTATGGCGCGCTGGTGCATCGCAGCGCTGACGAGTTGCGCGAAGGCGCGGGAGCACGCGTCGACATCGACGAACGCAAGGACGACCCGCTCGACTTCGCGCTGTGGAAGGCCGCGAAGCCCGGCGAGCCCACGTGGCCCTCACCCTGGGGTCCTGGGCGGCCCGGCTGGCACATCGAGTGCGTTGCCATGGCGCTCGGCATTCTCGGCGAGGGGTTCGACATTCACGGTGGCGGCGACGATCTCGCGTTTCCCCATCACGAGAACGAACGGGCCGAAGCTGTCGGCGCGGGCAAGACGTTCGCTCGATACTGGGTGCACAATGCGATGGTCAACGTCGACGGCGAGAAGATGTCGAAGTCGCTCGGCAACTTCACCACGTTGGCCGATCTGCTCGACAACTACGACGCGCGCGCGCTTCGCTTGTTGGTGTTGCAGACCCACTATCGCAAGACCATGGAGATCAACGGGCCTGCGCTCGATCAGGCGTTGCGCGGTCTCGAACGACTCGACGCGCTCGCACGGCGCATGCCTGAGGTCCCCGACGTCGGTCTCGATGCCGACATCGTTCGTGCCTTCAACGCCGACGTGGACGACGACCTCGCCACGCCCAGCGGTGTGGCGGTCATCTTCGAGACCGTGCGTCGCGCCAACGCCGCTATCGACGTCGGCGACGCTGCACAAGCCGCCGGCCTCGTAGCCACCGTGCACGCGTTGTGCGGCGCACTCGGGCTCGTGCTCGACCGTGGCGCCACCGAGACCGACGCCGAGATCGACGCACTCGTTCTGGCGCGCACCGCGGCGCGTGTTGCGAAGGACTTCGCCGAAGCCGACCGACTACGCGACACCATCGCGGCGCTCGGCATCGTGGTCGACGACACCCCCGCCGGCCCCATGTGGCGCCGCGCCTAAGAGGATGCGCCGAGAGGCGTATCCGACCCAGCAACACCGTCGTTGATCTCGCCTGGAACAGGCGAGATTTCGAGGGGGCGCCCGCGACGCTTCACCTATCCGCGCAGATCCTAGGGCTTCGGCCGGAACCCCCAGGTTCACCCCCATGGCCCAGCCGCCGAGACGCTCAGTTTCGCGGCACTTGCGACCATGGCAGGTCGCGATCGACGGAGGGCTCTTTCGGTAGGCCGAGCACGCGCTCGCCGAGGATGTTGCGCATCACCTCGGACGTGCCACCTTCAATGCTCTGCGCGCGCATGCGGAGAAACATTTGCTGCGGATCGCGCGCATCGAGTCCGGCCTGGCGCGGACGTGCCATCGGATATCCCGCGGGCTGCAACATGCCGGCCGGGCCGAGCAGATCCAGCGCGCATTCGCCGATGCGTTTGTTGAGTTCGGCCGAGATCAACTTCCCGATCGACCCCTCGGGACCGGGTGTGCCAGCCTTGGCGACAACACGTGCGCG
>JAYUFA010000522.1:0-23747 GCA_043738925.1 Actinomycetota bacterium | reverse complement strand
GCCTCGCCCGAGGGGAGGCCGACCACGCGCCGGACCCGGTCAGATCAGGCCGGGATCTGGATCTTGTCGAGCTGCGCGATGGCCTTGTCGGCAAGCGCCTTCGGCAGTGGCGCGTAGTCGTTCGGGGTCGCCAGCTTCTGGCCGTCGGTGAGAATGAACCGCAGGAGCTCCTTGACGGTCTGGCCCTTCACCTTGTCGGTCTGGTTCACGTACACCAGGATCCATGTCGGCGCCGCGATCGGGTAGGTCGTGTCGCCATCGGCCCAGAGCGGGTCGTAGCTGAGGTCGGCGTTGACGGTCGCGCCGTTCGCCGCGGCCGCAGCTCCGTCGAGCGTCGCCGCCACGTACTTGCCCGCCTTGTTCTTCACGAGGGCAAACTTCAGACCCGAAGCCTTCGCGTCGGAGTAGTCGACGTAGCCAATAGCACCTTTCGTGTCCTTCACGATCTGCGCCACGCCGGCGTTCGCATTGCCAGCCTGGGTATCGGTGGGCCACTCCACAGTGGAGCCGGTCTTCAACGTCCACACTCCGGAGCCAGTGGCGCCGGCGGCCTTGTTGAGGAAGCCGGTGAAGTTCTGGGTGGTGCCAGAACCGTCGGACCGGTGCACGACGGTGATGTTGCCGCTGAGCTTGACGCCCGCGTTCTCGGCCACGATGGCCGGGTCATCCCAGGTCTTGATCTGGCGCTGGAAGATCTTGGCGATCGTGTCCGGTGACAGGTTCAACTTGTCGACACCGTCGAGGTTGTACGACACGGTGATTGGCGCGACCACGGTGGGGAAGTAGAGGAACGCACCGCCCTTGTACGCGGCCTTGTCGGCATCGGCCACGAGGCCGTCGGAGCCGGCGAAGTCGACGACCTGCGCCTGAAGGTCGGTGCGGCCTTTACCGGAACCACCGCCGGCGTAGGTGATGGTGGCCTTCGGTTGTGCCTTCTTGAAGTCGGCGATCGCCGCTTCGTAGAACGGCTTCGGGAACGTCGCGCCCGATGCAGCAAGCGTGCCGGTCACGTCGACCTTGGCAGCAGTGGTGGTCGGCGCCGCACCCGTGGCGGAGCCGCCACTCGCGGAGCCGCTGGCGCCAGTCTTCGCTGCAGTTGTCGTGGCCGCGGTCGAGCCCGAATCGCCGCACGCTCCGGCGAACAGTGCGAGACCGAGCGTGGCGGCGAGGAGTCCGGCGGACCGGTTTTTCTTTGAAAGCAAGGCAGTGCCCTCCTTGGGCGTCCTGTGGGGTACGAGGACAACCTAAGGAGGGTGGGTGTCGCGGTTGGGACGTGAACATGAACGACAAGTGAAGAACGAGGGAACATTCATTTCATGCGGCGGAGCGCAGCCGCCGGCTCGTTCGACGGATGTTCACCCAAGCTCCACGCGCTCGTCGGACTACCTTGCCTGCCCGTTCACCACCGACTCGTACCGTCGTCTCCATGACGAGCGCCGCACCGTCGGTTTCCCGCGTGATCCGCAGCTCGGGTTACCGCGCCCATCCCCGTTTCGAGTCGCTGGTGAACTTCCGCGACCTCGGCGGGCACACCACCGCGAACGGTCGGGTCACCCGACGCGGTGTGATCTTCCGGGCCGACGGTGTCCACCGATGCACCGCGCCCGACGTGATCACGCTGACCACTCTGGGTGTGCGTCGCGTGGTCGATCTGCGCACCGCCCACGAACGTCTCGACGATGGATCGTTCGATCCGCGCCATCCGAGCATTGAGTATCGTCACGTGCCGCTTCTCGACGACGTCTCGGGCATCGGTGAGATCGCGCATGACGAACCGCTCGTCGTGTCGTATCTCCACATGATCGAATCGTGCAGCGGACGCATTGTCGAAGCGGTGAATGCCGTGGTCGGCGCGCCGGGACCGGTCGTGTTCCACTGC
The DNA here is from genome assembly GCA_043738925.1 of Actinomycetota bacterium. Taxonomy (GTDB): domain Bacteria; phylum Actinomycetota; class Acidimicrobiia; order Acidimicrobiales; family WLNW01; genus WLNW01. Next base: position 21,868 of record JAYUFA010000522.1, on the reverse strand, counting down.
ACAGCGGGCAAGGATCGAACCGGTGTGATCGCAGCTTTGCTCCTGCGCGTGGCGGGCGTGCCGAATGAAGCAATCCTTGCCGACTACGCGTTGAGTGGCCCCGCAATGCAGCGCCTCATCGCGTGGTATGTAACGAATCGGCCCGAGACGTCGGCGCCCGTGCAGCAACCGGCGCCCGATGACCTGCGTCGTCAGCGCCTCATGGGTGCGGAGCCCGCGTGGATGCAGACAGTGCTCGACGCGATCGAACGGCGTCATGGTGGTGCCGAGCGCTATCTGCTGAGTGCAGGCGCAACCCCGGCGACCTTGCGCGAGCTGCGCGTTCGCCTGGTGCCTTGACGTTGGTCGGTCAGGCTTCGATGCGGTCGCGCGAGCGTGCCGACGACATCTGGGTCGGGCGCGGGTAGTGCGGCCAGCGCGGCGTGGCGCCTTCTGGAAGATCGCCGAGGATCGTGACGCGCTGGATGACGCGCGAACCCTCGAAGTCGTTGAGCACCGAGTGCTGCGTGCACCGGTTGTCCCACATGGCGATCGTGCCCTTCGTCCAGTGGTAGCGCACGGAGAAGCGAGGTTGGGTGGCGTAGCTCCGCAAGAAGCCGAGAAGGTTCACGCTCTCGTCGTGTGACATCTGCGCGAAGCGTTCGGTGAACTGGCCGTTGACGTACAAGCACTTCCGCCCGGTCAACGGATGCACGCGCACCGCCGGATGTTCGGCGCGACTGGCGGGATCGCCGAACGTGCGCGCGGTGTGGATGCACGTGAGTCCGTCGAGCAGTTCGCGCATCGGCGCCGAAAGTGATTCATAGACGGCGTATTGGTTGGTCCACATGGTGTCGCCGCCGACCTCGGGAGTCTCGACGTGGTTGAGGATCGACATGATCGGCGGCCGCGAAGAGAACGTCACATCGGTGTGCCAATCGTCGGCCACCATGCCGTTGGCCGACGACAACTCGACAATCTCTGGGAAGCCCTCGACCTTTCGCAGGTATTGATGGATCTCCATCTCGCCCCATTGCGATGCGTACGCGCGATGTTGATCGGGGCTCAGGTGTTGACCGGGAAAGAACAGCACGAGATGCTCGAGGAGCAGCGACTCGATTGTCGCGCGGCCGGCTTCGGTCAGCGGCGTAGACAGGTCGATACCGTTGACCTCGGCGCCGAGGGCACCGGCAACGCGTCGCACGTCGAGAGCGAGTGGGTGATCGATGGTGGTCATGGTGGCCTCGCTGGTGAATCAGGCGCGTGAGCGCGCGCTGCGTGTGGTTGGTGCACCGGTGGTCGTCGTCGGCCCCGACAGCAGAGCGGCGAAGGCGTCGGTGATCTCATCGATGAGCCCGGTCGCGTCGACAAGACGCGACGCGGCGCGCCACGGGTCGTCGAGCTGGTCGAGGTTCGCGAGGGCACGCATGCTCATGTCGACCGCGAGGCCGAACCGGAAGCGGCGTACCGGCGCATCGAGGTGGGGAAGGGCACGGGTGAGGGCTGCGTCGAGCCGGGCGAAGTGGCGACGGTACACGTCGCTAGCGAGCGCGCGCATGGCAGGTTCGGCGTTGGCGAGCGCGACGACGAAGCCGAGGTAGGCCTTGCGCTCAGGGTCGACCGCGAGCCGGGCCAAGGGCTCGATCCAAACCGATGCGACATCGTGTGCCGAAACGTCGGCCGCTTGTTCGATGGCGCGGAGCAGCACGAGACGAGCACCGTTCACTTCGTCGACGCGACGTTCCACCAGCGCGCGCACGATGTGGCGCTTGGTCCCGAAGTGGTAGTGCACCGCGGCGATGTTGGCGTCGGCGGCGATGGTGATACTGCGCACCGAAACGGCCGCGATGCCGTTCTGCGCGAACAGTTGCTCGGCCGTGGCGAGTAGGCGCTCGTCGGTCGGGACGTCGGCGTTCGTACTTGAGGTCGGCACCGAGTCGGCGGCAACGATCGGCATATTCAACAGCCTATTTCAATCATGCGATTGAATCAACCCCGCGAGTGTGCGAAGCTTGCGGAATGGCTACGACAACCGCAACACTGACGAGCACGCCGCGGTCCGGTCGCATCGGTGCCGACGTGCACGGCATCGACCTTCGCGAGCCGCTCGCTGCCGGCGCAGTGGAACAAATTCGGGCACTGCTCGCGGAGCACCTGGTGCTGTTCTTTCCCGAGCAGCATCTCGACGACGATCAGCAACTGGCCTTCACCCTGCGCTTCGGTGACCCCTATGTGCATCCGCTCGCGCGCGGTGCCGATCGGCCGGCGCGCTGCGAGCACATCGTCGACGACGTCGAGCATCCGCCGTATCAGGACAAGTGGCATACCGATGTGAGCTGGGATTCCGCGCCTCCTACGTTTGCCACGCTGCGAGCCATCGATCTTCCGTCGCGCGGTGGCGACACGATCTGGGCGAGCATGTACGCCGCGCACGACGCGCTGTCACCGTTGATGCAGAGCGTCATCGCGCCGCTCACGGCTATCCACACGATGGGCTCTGCCGTCTCGTTCGTGTCGAAAGCCGGGGCAGAGGTCGTCGAGCGAACGCGCCAACTGTTTCCCGGCTCCGAGCATCCGGTGGTGGCGGTACATCCCGATACCGGCCGACGCTACTTGAACGTCAATCGCGAGTTCACCGACCGCATCGCTGGCATGTCTGGCGAGGAAAGCCGCGCTCTGCTCGATCTCCTCACCGCGCAGGCGATGAGCCCGAATGTGCAACTACGCCACTCCTGGACCGTCGGCGATGTGGTCCTCTGGGACGAACGCCCTACGCAGCACTTCGCAGTGGCCGACTACGTACCCGAACGACGCGAGATGGGCCGCGTTGCTGTCCGAGTGGTCGCGTAGGCGAGAGCGGCCCCGGCAGCACAGCTCGCGCGAGCCGACGGCGAGAGCGGCCGGCCAGCACAGCTCGCACGAGCCGACGGCGAGAGCGGCCGGCCAGCACAGCGCGGTATTGTTGTGCATGACCTTCGTGCCGACTGCCGAGAAGCTGATCCCTGATCTCAGCCAGCGTGAGGAGATCGTCTTGTTGGCCCGCGCGCTGTGGCGCGAGGGCTACAACGACCACCTCGCCGGCCACATCACCGTCAACCTGCACGACGGCACGTTGCTCTGCAACCCGTGGATGTTGCTGTGGAACGAGATCCGTCCCGAAGACATCATCCGCATCGATCTCGACGGCAAGGTCGTCGAGGGTGATTGGCCGGTGCCACCCGGCATTCCGCTGCACCTCGAGCTGCACAAGATGCGTCCCGGTGTCGAGGTCGCCATGCACAACCATCCGCTGTTCGCGACGGTGTGGGCCGATATGGGCGAGGTTCCTCCCGCGATGGATCAGTCGAGCTCGCTCGGCGGCGGCGAACTCGTGCTCGTCGATGAGTACGACGGCGCAGTGAACGACCCTTCGAGTGCCCGCAAGGCGATCGACAAGATGGGCGACGCCGAGCTGGCGTTGCTCGCCGGGCACGGCGTGTTCGTGCTGGGCAAATCGATTCGCGCCGTGCACCAGCGCGCAGTCGCGCTCGAGCAGCGGTGCCGTCACGGTTGGCATATTCGTGCCGCCGGCAATCCGTTGATGCCGCGTCTGCCCGCTTGGTACGTCGATCGCATGCGCCAATCTGATGGTGACTCGTTCCTCGGCTTCTGGGAGGCCATGGTGCGCCAGGAGCTGCGCGCTGACCCCACGCTGCTGGCCGACAAGCGCTAGGGAGCCCGCATTCGTTGGCGGCACCCCGTCGCCTCATGGCAACATGCTTCGGGTCGGTGACATCCTTGGGGGTGCGGCGTGTCCGATTTCGCACAAGGTCCAGCACGAAAGAGCCGAGATCAGGCAACGAACCGAGCCGCGCGCTCGCTTATGCGCGCGGTGCTGGGCGACGATATGCCGGTGCAAGTGGTTCTGCCCGACGGCTCTACCGTGGGCAAGGCCGACGCCCCGATGCGCATAGTCGTGCGATCGCCCGCTGCCTACGCACATATGTTGCGGGCGCCGGGCGAACTCGGACTCGTGCGCGCCTATGTGTCCGGTGCGCTCGATGTCGAAGGTGATCTTGGCGCAGCGGTCTCGCTGGGCGATCGCCTCGACGCTGGCCACATCCACCCTCGCCAAGTGTTGGGGCTCGCGCGCTCACTCGGCGTCGATCTGGTGCGCAACCCGCCGCCGATTCCCCCCGAGGAAATCGTCGGCCATCGCAATCCGGTGACGCGTCACACGAAGGAACGCGACGCCTCGTCGGTCAGCCATCACTATGACGTATCGAACGATTTCTACCGACTGATACTCGGCCCGTCGATGACCTACTCGTGTGCCACGTTCAGTTCCGATGACGACTCGCTCGAACAGGCGCAACAGAACAAGGTCGAGTTGGTGTGTCGCAAGCTCGGACTCGCCCCAGGCATGCGCCTGCTCGACGTCGGTTGCGGGTGGGGTGCGATGGTGCTGCACGCGGCGCGCTATCACGGCGTCGATGCCGTCGGCGTGACGATCTCGCGCGAGCAATATGAGTACGCGACCGCGGCCGTCGAGGCAGCCGGTCTCGCTCATCGGGTCAAGATTCGCCTTCAGGATTATCGAGACATCGCCGACGGGCCCTACGACGCGATCAGCTCCATCGGCATGTTCGAACATGTCGGTCATCGTCGGCTCGCGTCGTACTTCGCGAAGTTGCAGTCGCTGCTTCGCGATGAAGGACGCCTGCTGAACCATCAGATCGGTCGGCGGCCCTACGAGCAGCGTCGCATCGGTCGCGACCGCACCACCATGAACAGTCGTGGCCTCATGAACCGATACGTGTTTCCCGACGGCGAACTGCACGAGGTCGGCGATCTCATCGAGACCATGCAACGCCTCGGACTCGAGGTGCGCCATGTCGAGAGCCTGCGCGAGCACTACGACCGCACGTTGCGGCTTTGGGAAGCGAACCTCGACGCGCACTGGGCCCAGGCCGCAGCCATCGCGGGCGAGGGTCGCACGCGGGTGTGGAAGCTGTACATCGCTGCGTCGGCGGTCATGTTCCGCCTGAACCGGCTGCAGGTGCACCAAATCCTCGCCGTCAACGTGAACGAGCAGACGGGCCGCTCCGACATGGGGTGGCGCCCGACGTGGGAGACGAACCTGGGCACTCCGGCGTACTCCGTCGAGCCGCCGGTCAAGGTGATCGACGTCCGCGATCCGTCGTCCGCCGACAAGCTGCCGAGCTGAGATCTGGGCTCAGCCGCGCGACCAATCGCGGTGCGTGTGTACCATCGCGAGGTCGGTCGGTCTCTGATGGGCCGCCCCACCGGGAACAAGGGGAGCGCGATGAGCACGGATCTGTTGCCACGGCAGCGCATCATTGATGTCGATACGCACATCACCGAACCGCCCGACGTGTGGACCGCGCGCATGTCGAGCGCTAAGTGGGGCGATGCCGTGCCCCACATCGAGCGCGTCGACGGTACGGACGCGTGGTTCGTGAGCGGCGAGCGTGTCGGCAGCCCCGGGCCGGGTTCGATGGCAGGGTTCGACGGCTACGTTCCCAACGGGCCGCGCACCTTCGATGAGATCGCTCCTGCCATGTACGACTCGCATGCTCGCCTCAAGCTGATGGACGAGCTCGGTGTGCAATCACAGGTGCTCTACTCAAACGTTGGCGGTTTCGGCGGCCAGCAGTTCCGCAAGATGGGCTCACCCGAGTTCGTCGCCGATTGCCTCCGCGCCTTCAACGACTTCCTCATCGATTTCGCGAGCGCCGATCCGAACCGATTGATCCCGGTGATGTCCACGCCGTTTTGGGACATTGACTTCGCAGTACGCGAGATCGAACGCTGCCTCGCGAACGGCCACCGCGCGGTGAACTTCTGCAACCAGCCCGACAGCCACGGTGAGCCACCGCTCGGTTCACACCACTGGGATCCCATCTGGGCCGCGGCGCAAGACGCCGGGGTGCCGATCAGCTTCCACATCGGTGGCGGCGACATTGGGTCGCTGATGCAAGATCCTGCGGGCATGGGGTTCCAGGCAAACTTCGCAAAGGTGTCGTCGCTGATCATGGTCGACAACATGCGTTGCGTCGGCGACTTGATCTTCTCCGGCATCTGTCATCGCTTTCCGAAGTTGAAGTTCGTGTCGGTCGAGAGCGGCGTCGGTTGGATTCCCGGCGTGCTCGAAACGTTCGACTGGCAATGGCGCGGCGGTGGCATCGCCGACGAGCACCCCGAGTACGACCTGTTGCCATCGGAATACTTCCGCCGACAGATCTACGGATCGTTCTGGTTCGAGCGCGCGGCCGCGTTGTCGACCATCGAGCTGTATCCCGACAACATCCTCTACGAGACCGACTACCCGCATCCCACGTGTCAACACCCGGGGCCACGCTCGCCGGGTTTGGAGCCTTTCGAGTACATCGACAGCGCGTTGGCATCGGTATCGTCGGAGAACCTCCGCAAGGTGTTGTTCGACAACGCCGCGGTGCTCTACTCGATCACGTGAACGGGGCGTCCACGCCGACCATGGCGGACCAACTCGAGCGGTTCGTCGCCTCACAACTCGACGGCGTGAGCGATCTGGCATTGCGTGGGTTGCACCGCAGCTCGGCGGGCCTCTCGCGCGAGAACTGGCTCTTCGATGCGTCGTGGCGCGTCGGTGACACTGTTGTGGACCAGTCGTTGATCCTGCGGCGCGATCCAGAGGGATCAGTGCTGCTCACCGAACGTCGGGTCGAGTTCGCCGTGTTGCGTGCGCTCGAACAAAGCGGGGTGCCTGCGCCGCGCGTGCTTTGGATGGATGAGCACGGCGACGCGCTCGGTCGGCCGTCGGTCATCATGCGCCGCGAGGACGGCGAGTGCGAGTATTTCTGTCTGACGAACCCCGAACGGCCGCTCGATGTGCGCGTTGATCTCGCCCGCGAATTCGTCGACACGCTGGCTTCGATAGCCTCGCTTGATTGGCGCGAATTGGGGCTCGGTGACGTGTTACTCGACCCCGGTGCGAACGGCGCGACTGCGGCGGTTGATCATTGGGAAGGGGAACTGCGTCGCGTGCAACGCGAGCCGTTGCCTGAGCTCGAGATCGTGCTTGCCTGGCTGCGCGACGGCTCGCCGCGCGCTCAGGCCACGGTGCTCGTGCACGGCGACTTCAAGCCGGGCAACGCGCTCGTCCGCGGCGACCATCTCGGCGTGGTGCTCGATTGGGAGACGGCGCACCTCGGCGATCCGCTGGAGGATCTCGGGTGGATCACCAATCCACTGCGTCAGCGCGAGCATCAGATCCCCGGTTCGTGGGAGCGCGAGCAGATCGTGGCGCACTGGAGCATGCGGACAGGCTTCACGGTTGACGCGACCGAGCTGCAATGGTGGAACGTGCTCGCCAACTACAAGCTCGCAGTGATCGGGCTCGCCGGCGTCGCCGAGTTCATCGACGAGCACATGGATCGGCCCTATAACGCTCCGCTGTCGGTGTGCCGCGTGATGTACGACCTGATGGGGATGTGACGATGCGCCCAACGATGCCGGAACAGTTGCGCGGCTTGCGCCGCATCCTCGAGCTGGTTGTTGCACCTGGTGTGGTCGACGAGTACCCGCAGACCACATTGCAGGGCGTGATCCGCGCTCTCGAAATGCTCGAGCAACGCAGCGACGATGTCGTGCCGTTCCTCGCGTGGGACAACGAAGAGACGGCTGAGCTGTTGCGTTCGATCGCCGCGCGCCATCCCGACATCGTGTCGCCGTCGTTGCCTCTGTCGTCGGGGAACGCTCTTGTCGGCGTCGTCGCGCTCGACAGGGAGAACGAGCGACTTCGCGGCGCGCTTGCGGAGGCGATACCCGCGCTCGCAACCGACAAATCTGCGAGCGACGCGCACGCTGCCGTGGTCGCGCACATGCGGGAGCGCATCGCTCGCTATCCGTTCGCGTCGACCGGTTCCTTACCGACGCGCTGATCCACAAACGAGGAAGCCATGCTCTCCGAACTTGACGACACGCTCTGGCATCAGATTCCCTCCACCTTCGACCACGTGGGCACGAGCGACCCGAGGTTCTTCGACCGGTATTGGTTCGCGATCTACGACCCGGCGGGGTCGGTCGCGCTGCAGTTCACCGTCGGCGTCTACAACAACATGAACGTGGTCGATGGCGGGTTCGTCGTCGTGCGCGATGGCACGCAGTACAACTTGCGGGTCTCGCGTTCGCTGCGCCCGCGGTTCGCTGCGCAGGTAGGCCCGATGCGTGTCGAGGTCGTACGACCGCTCGAGGAGTTCGTACTCATCGTCGAGTCGGGCGATCACCATGTTCACGGCGAGGTGCGTTGGCGCGGCGTGCTTCCTCCTGAAGAGGAAAAGCCGCACTTCGAGCGTATTCGCGGTCGCATAGCGCAGGAGTATCAGCGCTTCGATCAGGTGGGCGTGTGCACCGGATGGCTCGACATCGCCGGTACGCGCGTCGAGCTCAACGATTGGTGGGGTTGTCGCGACCACTCGTGGGGCGTTCGCCCAAGCATGGGCATTGCCGAACCAATCACCGGAGCGTCTGTTGCGCCGAGCACCGCAGGTTCGTTGTTCTCGTTCCTGTTCTTCTCCACCGACACGTTGGCCGGCCATTTGCAGATCGCCGAACGCGGAGCCGAGCGCACGTACCTCACCGGTCTCGTGCGCGATCGGCGCGACCTATCGGCGCCCGATCTGCACGTGGTCGACGCGACGCTGTCTCTCGATCTGCATGCGGGCACGCGACGGTTCCGCAATGCGTCGGCCGATGTCGAGTTCGACGATGGTCGCACCGCCACGATCCGTTCCGCGTCGTTGGGGGCGGCGATCGCCATGCCGGGGCTTGGCTACAGCGGCGGGTTCGACGACGAGCGCGGTCTCGGCGCGTGGCGCGGCGATGATCATCGTGAGATCGACGTGTGGGATGTGCGTCAACCGGCCGATGTCGTCGACGAAAGTGGCCGCGTTTTCACGCCCGTACATCGCATTCAACCCGTGCACGTGAGCGTGGTCGGCGACGGAATCTCGGGAGAAGGCACCGGAAGCCACACCCTCATTGCCGGGGGTAAGCTCCCCCAATACTCCCTTCTCTGAACGATTTTGCACGAGCATCCTGCAGATTGTTCAAGGAAGAGTGCCGGTCGGAGGGGGACACCGTGGCAACGCTCGGTTACGACATCGTCGATGCGGACAATCATTTCTACGAGCCCGACGACTGCTGCACCCGTCATCTCGAAAGGCGATACCGCGACCGATCGGTGCACTTGCGCAATGGCGCCGACGGGCGGCGGCGGTGGTTCTTCGGCGACCGGCCGTTGCAATTTCATCCGCTTGCGCGCGATCTCGTGATGCGCCCCGGTGACTACCGGGTGATGATGTCCGGTGGCCCAGGCGGGCAATGGGAGCAGATCGGGGCTGACACGCCGGCGTTTCGCGATCGCGTGGCGCGGCTTGCGGTGATGGATACCCAAGGTGTGAAGGCAGCGATCATCGTGCCGAGCTTTGGCGTCGCGTTCGATGCCGACATCGAGGAGGACGTTGCCGCCACCTACGCGAACGTTCGCGCCTTCAACCGGTTCATCGAAGACGATTGGGGCTACGCCCACGCCGAGCGGATTTTCGCACCGCCGTACATCCCTATGCTCGACGCTGATCTTGCGCTCGCCGAGTTGTTGCGCGTGCTCGACCTCGGCGCGCGTGCGGTGACCATGCGCCCTGGGCCGGCGTGCTTTGGCGTGTCGCCAGCCGATCCTCGGTACGACGCGGTTTGGTCGACGCTGCAAGAAGCGGATGTGCCGGTGATCTATCACATCGGCATCACGTCGTATTTCCGCATGTTGGGGCCGATGTGGGGCGAAGACCCCGCCAAGGCCGACGAAGAGCACATGACACCGTTCCAGTCGTTCGTGTGTTTCGGCTCGCGTCCCATCGCGGACACCGTTGCCAACATCATCATGCGCGGGCTGTTCGACCGGTTTCCGCGCCTACGCGTCGTGTCGCTGGAACACGGTGTTGGCTGGGTCAAAGAGATCCTCAAGGCCGACCGTCAGTTCCGCGTCAAGGTCAGCACCCTCGGCGATGCGAAGCCCGGCCGCGACCTCAAGCGCATACCGAGTGAGGTTCTGCGCGAGAACATTTTCGTCGCACCGTTTCACGAGGAGAGCTTCCGCGACATCGTCGACCAAGTCGGCGCGTCGCAGGTGCTGTTCGGCAGTGACTGGCCCCATCCGGAAGGCGTGGCGGAACCGCTCGACATGCTCGCCGATCTCGCACAGCTTTCGCCCGCAGAGACTCGACTCGTCGCGCACGACAACACTGCAGGCCTGTTGCGTATCGCGTCGTAGAACCGGTTCCCGGCGCTGGTTCCCACGGCGCTCAGTGACAGCGATGAGTGCGAAGTGGTCAGGCGTAGCGGTCGAACACCTCGTCGACGTATGCGGCGCACCGGTCCGCGACGAGCGCGCCGCGGAGCTCCACGATGTTCTCGGCATTGCGTTCGCCCGAGTGCGAGCAGTTGTACGAGCCGATGATGGCGATGTCGTCGCAGGCCATCACCTTGGCGTGCATGTAGTTGCGGAGCGATCCCGGCGCAAAGGGCGTCGATGGCTTCCGGCGCACGACGCCGGCTTGTTCGAGCCGCGCAAACAAGGGCGCTTTCCAATCGGCGCGACCATCGCGATGCCACTGGTCGAGGGCCCGCTGCATCATCGGTCCGTCGATCACGATGCGAACATCGCTGCGCTTGTCGTCGACCACCTCGGCCAACGTGGCCAAGATCGGTGCCGACGTGATGACGGGCGAGCAGATGCGCACGCGATGCGCGGCACGACCAATGTGCGTTGCGTACAGCTGGCTGATGGCCTTGCCCCGCCCTGGCGCGAACAGCGCACGTGCACGCACGGATGAACCGACGAACTGCAGCGGATCGGGCTGGTCGTCGAACGTGCCTGTGCCTTCGACCTGTTGGCGGTTCCACAGTTGCTCGAAGTCGCGGGTAAACGCGTCGGCGAGACCGCTGTTGCGCGCGACGACGATCACGTTCTCCTGTGCGGTCCACGAGTCGTCGGTCCAGTTCGTAGAGCCAGTCCACAGCGACGTGCGATCACGCACGACGTACTTGTGGTGCATCAGGTCGGGCACGCCATTGATGGCCTTCGCGGGCACCGCCTCGCGTAGCTGTGGCAACAGCGACGGACCGCTCGACGGGGTCGTGGAGCGGCGTCGACGATCGTTGTCGTCCTCGTTGTACACGGCGCGCACGCGCACGCCCCGCAGTTCGGCCGCGTCGAGCGCGGCGATGAGGCGTACGGCGCGACCATTGCCCAAGTACGCGTCGTACACCGCAACGTCGAGCGAGCGTTCAGCTGCATCGAGGAAGCCGACGAGTTGAGCGAAGACATCGTCGGCGGATTGCGCGCCGGGATGCAGGAAGACGAGCTCGAGGTCGTCGCGCCCGTCGGTCATGCGGTTACTTCTTGCTCAGGTCGATCGGGCGGCTTACCGACTCGAAGAAGTCGTTGCCCTTGTCGTCGACGACAACGAACGCCGGGAAGTCGACGACCTCGATGCGCCACACGGCTTCCATGCCGAGTTCGGGGTATTCGAGTACCTCGACCTTCGTTATGCAGTCCTTGGCGAGGCGCGCCGCCGGGCCGCCGATCGAGCCGAGGTAGAAGCCGCCGTGGCGCTTGCAAGCGTCGGTAACCGCCTTGGACCGGTTGCCCTTTGCGAGCATCACCATGCTGGCGCCCGCCGCCTGGAACTCGTCGACGTAGCTGTCCATACGCCCTGCGGTGGTGGGGCCGAACGAGCCCGAGGCATACCCCACGGGCGTCTTGGCCGGGCCCGCGTAGTAGACGGCCATGTCCTTGAGATAGTCAGGTAGTCCCAGGCCGGCGTCGAGACGTTCCTTCAACTTCGCGTGTGCAAGATCGCGCGCGACCACCATCGTGCCGGTGAGCGACACGCGGGTCTTCACCGGCAGCGTCGACAACGTGGCGCGGATGTCGTTCATCGGCCGATTGATATCGATGCGCACGACGTCGCCGTCGAGCATGTCGTGGGTGACCTCAGGAAGGTACTTCGCAGGATCGGTTTCGAGTTGCTCGAGGAAGACGCCGTCCTTGGTGATCTTGCCGAGCGCCTGACGATCGGCGGAGCACGACACCGCCAGCGCCACCGGACATGACGCGCCGTGGCGCGGCAGGCGAATGACGCGCACATCGTGGCAGAAGTACTTGCCGCCGAACTGCGCGCCGATGCCGGTGTTCTGCGAGATCTTGAGAATCTCCGCTTCCATCTCGAGGTCGCGGAAAGCGTGCCCGGCCGCGCTGCCACTGGTAGGCAACGAGTCGAGGTAACGGGCCGACGCGAGCTTCGCGGTTTTGAGCGTGTACTCGGCCGAGGTGCCGCCGATGACCACGCCGAGGTGATAGGGCGGGCAGGCAGCAGTGCCGAGCGTGCGGATCTTCTCGTCGATCCAGCGCGCGAACGACGCGGGGTTGAGCAACGCCTTGGTCTCTTGGAACAGCAGACTTTTGTTGGCCGAGCCGCCGCCTTTGGTCATGAACAAGAACTTGTAGGTGTCGCCGTCGGTGGCCGCGATCTCGATCTCGGCCGGCAGGTTGGTGCCGGTGTTCGCTTCGTCCCACATCGTGAGCGGCGCCATCTGGCTGTAGCGCAGGTTCGACTGTTGGTAGGTGTCGAACACGCCATGCGCAATTGCGGCTTCATCGGCGCCGCCGGTGAAGACGAGTTGGCCCTTCTTGGCCTTGACGATTGCGGTGCCGGTGTCCTGACAACCGGGTAACACGAACCCAGCCGCGATGCAGGCGTTCTTCAGCAGATCCAATGCCACAAAGCGGTCGTTGGCTGATGCTTCGGGATCGTCGAGGATCGTTCGTAGTTGCGCCAGATGACCAGGTCGCAGCAGATGCGAGATGTCGCGGATCGCTTCGGCGCTCAGCAGGCGAATTGCTTCTGGCTCCACGCGCAGGAACGTGTGGCCCGCAGCTTCGAACGTGGACACATGCTCGGATGTCAGCTTGCGATAGGGCGTGGTGTCGGGCCCCAGCGGGAGAAGCTCCTGGTACACGAAGTCACTCATGCGCCGAGGGTATCGGCAGCTCTTTGCAGGCGCCGTGTCCGGCGCCAGTGCACGTCGACCGTGCTCGTCAGCCGGCCTGCTCGGAAAGGATCCACGCGCGGCTTTCGTCGTGCTCGACATCGCTGGTGAAGAACTCCGCGAACGCGAGGTCAAGGAGTTGCTCGTGCTCGCGGTCGATCGGGTGCGTGTCGGGCGAGTTGATGTTGGCGAAGGCCGCGGTCAACCGCACGTGCACTTCGGCTTCTGCGTCGAGCAGACGCTGGAGCTGCTGCTTGGCGTCGTCGAGGATGGCCCCGCTGCGTTCACGGGCGTGGGCCTCTGCCGCCTCTAACCGGGCGGTCGCTTGCGCTTCTGCGTCGGCCAACATCGCCGCCGCTTTCTCGTCGGCCTCGGTCATGACTTGCTCGGCCTGTGCGAGCGCCTCGTCGGCTCGGGCTTTCGCAACGGCGATACCTTCGGCGTAGGTGAACTCGGCTTCGGCCAACGCTGCATCGGCGGCCGTCTGCTTGGTCTCGGCGTAGGCGTCGGCCTCGGCGCGCTGCGCGGCCGCGGTGATCTCGGCTTCTTCGATCAGTTGGGCGGCGCCGGCCCGTGCAGTCGCCTCGATCTCGGAGGCATCGACGTCGCCCACGAATCCGCAGGCACCGATCTGGGCGAGGAACGCTCGGACTTCGGCGGGGTCGTAGCCCCTTCGAACGACCGCAAACTCCTGAGCAGCGATGTCACTGGCGTTCACGTTCTGCACCTCGCAGTCGAGCGGCGCGCGCTTGGGGCGCCGCGGCTGTTGGTCTGGCGCACCAGGGTCTCGTGTCTTTCAGTGCATTGCAACACTTTCCATTCTGATTGGGTCGTTCGGCCCATGAAGCACGCGTGAACTCGGTCGTGGCTGATGACACGGACGCGCTCACTGAGCGAAGCTGGCATGCGATGAGCGCAGACCTGTACCAGCAACTTCCGCCGTGGCGTCACGGTTACGTCGAGTGCGGCGGTGACATCGAGCCATTGCGACTCCACCATCTCGACTTTGGCGACTCGTCCGCGGCGGGCGATCGTGCGCCGGTGGTGCTCATCCACGGCGTGTGCGGTCACGCGGGGGCGTGGTCCGCGGTCGCTACGGCGCTTGCTTCGACGATGCGCCCGATCGCGGTCGACCTGCGCGGTCACGGCGCAAGTCAATGGTCGGCGACGCACGACTACGCGACGACCACCCACGCAGCAGATGTTCTTGCCGTGCTCGACGCGCTCGACCTTGACCGCGTGTCACTCGTCGGATCGTCGTGGGGCGCGCTTGTTGCACTTGCCGTGGCCGTCGCGCAGCCAGATCGTGTCGATCGCTTGGTGCTCGTCGACATCGAGCCTTCGTTCGAACAGAGCGAGACCAATGTTGCGGCGCGGCCGCATGCGTTCAGCTCTGCGGCGGAGGTCTTCGCGTTCGAGCGAGGCCGCAATCCAAACGCGCCCGATCGCGTTCTGGCCACCGTCGCTGCGGCCAGCGTGCGACCCGGTCCGGGTGGCCTCGTTCCCTGGTTTGACCCGTATTTCTATGACCGGTGGCCTCATCGCCGCGACGATTGGTGGGACGCGTTGGCCACAGTGATCACGCCCACACTCGTGGTGCACGCAGGTCAGAGCTTCGTTCGCCGCGAGGTGACCGAGCGCATGGCGCAGATTCTCCCGGACGGTGACCACGTCGAGATCGCGACAAGTACGCACGTCGTTCCGGTTGACGCGCCCGATGCGCTGGTGGCGGTGTTGCGGGCGTTTTTCGAACGGTCGCTATGACCGAGTTGGTTTGGCGACGCGGGGTGACCATGCGCACCGTCGACGGAACGACCCTTGTCGCCGATCTCTGGCATCTTGCGGTTGGTGGACCGTTTCCCACGCTCGTTGTGCGCACTGCGTATGGTCGCGAGGTCGCGTCTGCGATCACCGCGCCACACCCGTCGGTGTTCGCTCGCGCCGGGTACCTCGTCGTCACGCAAGACGTACGTGGTCGTGGCGAAAGCTCCGGAGCGTTCGATCCGTTCACGCATGAGGCCGCCGACGGCGCCGCAACGGTCGAGTGGGCCGCGGAGCTCGCCGAGTCGAACGGCAACGTGGGTATGTATGGCTTCAGCTATCAAGGCGCTGCGCAACTGCTGGCGGCATCGATGCAACCGCGCGCGTTGCGTGCGATCGCGCCGGCGATGTGTTCGGCCGACCCCGACGACGGCTTCCTTCGAACGGGTGGCGCGTTCCGGCTCGGCTTTGCTGCGAGCTGGGCTGCGCAACTGGCGGGCACCGACGGTTTTCTCGGTGACCTCGCCGCAACGCGCCTTGCGGAACACTGCGCCGCAGGACGCGTCGACGCGTGGCCGCTTTGGGATGCCTGGCGTGTCGGCCAATGTGGCCCACGGGTCGATGTGGCTCGCCTTGATGTGCCTGCACTGTTCACGATTGGCTGGTTCGACACGTTCGCCGCCGCTGGTTGGCGTGACTTGCAGCGATATGGCGGCACCGCGTCGGTGCTCGGCGCACCGTGGTGCCATATTCCGTGGACTCCTGACCGCGATGTTGCCACCGGGGCGCACCTCGCGTTCTTCGATCAACACGTCGCACGGCGGCCAGGCACCATCGAGCCACCGGCGCTGCGATCGCTCGCATGCAACGCGGTCGTGTGGCGCACATGGGACACGTTCCCCTCGACGGAGGAAATCGCTTTCGGCCTGTGCAGTCAGCGCGATCCGTCGACGCGATTCGGCGATGGTGTACTCGTCGCAGGTGGCGTCGCATCAGGGCAGAGCGCGTGGGTGGTGCATCAGCCGACGGTGCCGGTGCCAGCGGTGGGCGGTGCGTACATCGACGGCGCGGGAACGGTCGGTCGGGTCGATCAGCGCTTGGTACAGGACCGTAGTGACGTGTTGTGTTTCACGTCGGAGCCGTTACGCGAGCCGCTGGAGATCTTCGGTTCGGCCACCTTGTCGACCTTCGTTCGCAGCGCGGCGCCAACCGACGACGTGTGCGTGACGTTGTGTGAACTGCGCGGAGATGGCGCCACGGTGAACCTTGCTGCTGGTTTCGCTCGCGGCAAGGGCGCGTTCGTGGTGAGCCTGTCACCCGTGCACGCCATGGTGGATGCGGGCACAAGGCTGCGTGTTGCGATTGCGCCCAGTGCCTATCCCGAGATCGACGTGAATGTCAGCGCCGGCGCCACCACGCACGTTACGCGTGAGCTTGTTGTGGCGGCATCAGCGTTGCGGGTTCCGGTCGTCGCCGTCGGCTGATCGGAGTGCGGTTCTGTCGTCGTCGCTCGGTCAGGATGACGTGCGCGGCGTTGCGTCCTGACGCGCCCCATACGCCCGCGCCGGGGAACGTTGCCGCGCCGGTCAGAAACAGTCCGGTGAGCGGTGTCTCATAGCGCGTCAGTTCGCGATCGCGACCGACGAGCGCCGCGACCGGACCGCCGGCGAACGAGGGTGCGTGGCCGCGGCGCATCGCGAAGTCGGTTTCGTAGATTGGCGGCGTGACGACACGCCAGTCGCGTATGGATCCATGCAGATCGGTGCCGAGCAATCCGCCGAGCAGATCGATCCAGCGTCGCGGTTCGGTCGCTGTCTCCCAGCCGTCACGCAGCGCGTATGGCGTGAACAGCACTTCGAGGCTGAGCACGTGCCCACCCGTGGCTCTCCCGTTCGCGTCGACTCGCATCGTCGGATCGAGTACCGATGGGATGTTCACGAACAAGGGCGGTTGTGCGGCGATGACGCCGTTGTTCATGTCGCGGTGTGCGTCGGCCAACTGGCGCAGCGTCGGCGCGACGATGGTGGTAGCTATCCATGGTTGCGTCACGCCAAGCGCGTCACCATGTGCCTCGACATGGTGAGGCAAGGGCGGTAGCTCGTCGAGCACGGCGTCGATCTTCGATTCGTACCCGTCGCGATGTGACCGTGTCTTCCAGCGCCTCACCACATCGGCGAGGGCGGCCGGCGCAGGTGTCAGCCAATGCAGCAGAGCATCGGTCGGATCGCACGCCACGACAACGCGGGGCGATTCGAGCACCGTTGCATCGTCAAGCTCGACCCCGAGCACACGTGTTCCATCGGCGAGAATTCTCGTGACGCGCGCACCGCAGCGAACGACGCCGCCACGCGCACGGATCGACGCGGCGAGGGCATCGGGCAAGGACCCGCTGCCACCGACGGGCCGCCCGACTTGCGCGAGGTGCCTCATGGCATAGCCCACTGCGCCAAGCCCCGTGCTCGGTGTTTCGGGCGCGAGGCCCCATACGGCCGGGCCGGTCACCACCGCTGGCGCCAGCAGCGCTTCGCTACGGAAGAAGCCGCTCAGTACGTCACCTACGGTGCGACGACTCCACGTCAACAACGTGCGAACCCCGCGGCCGCGACGATCCAGAAGGCGACGCGTCGCGTTCAACGGTGTAGGAACCTGCCCCGCCATCTCGACCATGAGTTCGGCTGCCGGCGACGCTGCGGCAACGTAGCGGCGATAGCTCTCGACCTCATCGGGGTGCGTACGACGCAGCGATTCGATCGTGCGATCGACATCGTGGAAGGAATACCACGGTGCGGCTCCGTTCCAGGGCACCGACAGTTGTGCCGGGTCGACATCGAGGTAACGCAGACCGAACGCGGCCAGGCCAAGTTCATCGGCGATCGGCGTCGTGCGGAAGGCCAGGTGATCGCAGTTGCACACGTTGACGCGCGCGCCGACCGCGTCGACAGTCGACGCGCACCCTCCGGGCGTTGGCCGTGCTTCGAGCACGAGTACGCGCATACCCGCCTGCGCGAGGTACGCAGCGCACACGAGGCCGTTGTGTCCGCCTCCGATGACGATCGCATCCGCATCCACAGGTCGCTGCCGCTCAGCCGGCCGACTCGGCGCCGATGGTGACGGGTGGACGCGCCCGATCGCGGAGCAGACGACCGAGCGTCGAGGCAATCTGTTCTTCGTCCGCGGTGGCCAGTCGATAGTCGCGCACCACGATCTCGCCGCCGACGAGCACATCGCGAGGGCGTCGCCCGGGTGAGCCCCAGAGCAGCCCCGCGAGCGGGTCCGCCACCCCCGAGTCGGCAACCCCCGAGATGTCGTACACACACAGGTCGGCGGCGCATCCGGGCTCGAGGCCACCGAGATCATTGCGTCCGAGGCCACGCGCTGAACCACGTGTGGCCAACGTCAGTGCTTCGCGGGCATCGATCGGCCGCCCGGCGAGCGGTGCGATCTGCATCGCCAAGCGGGTGTCGGCCAACAAGTGCCCAGCGTCGTTACTGCCGCCGCCGCTTGTGCCGAGGCCCACCGTCACACCCGCGTCGAGTAACGCCGCGACCGGCGCCACGCCCCAACCTTGCGGCAGGTCACAACCCGGCGCATGTGTCACCGACACGCCAGTGGCGACAAGGCGACTGATTTCGGCCGCATCGATGCCGCAGCAGTGCGCGAGCGTCACGTCGGGCGCGAGCCATCCCCATTGGTCGAGCAGTTCGATCGGCCGCTGCCCATAGCGTTCGAATGCGATCTCGACGTCGATCTGTTCGTTCGCCTGGGTACGACGACGAAGCCCATACGTCGAAGCGAGTTGGGCGAGCGCGCGGAACATGTCCGGGCCGTCGGTGTGGACACCGGATGGGCCGACGGCGAGTTCCCAGCGATCGTCACCGGGGCCGTTCTCGGCGAGGATACGTTCGATAGAGCGCACGGCCTTGTCGATATCGCCGCCCGCAGTTCCATGCACGAAGACGAGGCGCGCGCCGAGCCCACTCGCTGCGCACGCGGTTGCGCCCGCAAGCGCCGCTCGGGCGCCGAGATCGTCCGGCCAGTTCAGATGGTGATCGGCCACGGTGGTCACGCCGCACAACAGCGACTCGGCGATGCCGACGCGCGCAGCGGCCTGCGCAAGCTCGTCATCGATACCGACCGCCGCGTAGTGCCGGCGCATCGCGCGCAGCCACGCGCGCATGGGTACGTGTCGTGTGTCGGGCGCGGTGCGAAAGGCCGACTGCAGTAGATGATGATGCGCGTTGACGAGGCCGGGGATGACGACACAGCCCGTCGCGTCGAGCTTCGATGACGGGTTGATGCCACCGGCTACGCGGGGTACGAGTGCCGAGACCCGACCGTCGGCGCATTGCACGTCGACATCGCGTAGCTCGCGTGTGCCCGTCCACACCAGAGCCGCACCGGACACGGTCAACATGGCTACATGCTCGCCGCGACAACGCGCACCTGCGTCACAACGATGTGAACGCTTGATGATCTTGTACACGGGCTATCGAGCCGAAATGTTCGCGAAACACCCGGTGCGTAGGGTTGGCCGATGACCTCGCGCGCGCTTATCGACCACACGGCAACGTCCCTCGCGTCTCGGATCGGGCCAGGCTCGATCCTCGTGCAACCCTTCGGCTCAATTGAACAGCATGGGCCGCACCTACCGCTTGCGACCGACAGCATTCTCGTTGACGCGTCGGCGAAGGCATTGGTGGATCGTTACGGCGACGAGCACGACTTGTGGCTGTTGCCAACGCTCACGTATACGAAGTCGAACGAACACGCGTGGGCTCCGGGCACGATCTGGCTTTCGGCGACCACGATGCTCTCGGTTATCGACGACCTCGCGCGGTCGCTCGCGCTGCTGTCGTCACGGCGACTCGTGTTCCTCAACGGACATGGTGGGAACAGTGCGCTGTTGAACGTTGCGTGTCGGGAGGTGCGGTTGAAGTACGGGTTCATGACCTTCCTCGCGCACCCTCATGTGCCCGCGGATCACGGCAGCAGCTCCCCTGCGACCGCCACTGGCGGTGCAGACACGACCGACGAGCTCGGAATGGGTATCCACGGAGGCATCGGTGAGACGTCTGCCATGTTGCACGTGCGCCCTGACCTCGTCGACATCACCAAGTTCACACGCAACGTGCCCGACTCGCTCGCGGAAAACGCCTACGTGCGATTTGGTGGAAGCGTCGCATTCGGATGGTTGTCCAACGACTTCGGACCCGACGGTCACATCGGCGATCCGCGCGGCGCGACCGCGGAACTCGGCGCTCGACAATTCGAGGCTGCCGTCACAATGCTCGGCGCCGCAATGGGCGAGATTGCACGTTTCACGCTGCCGATAACGGACGTGTCTTAGCTCGCCGGCGGCGACCGTGTTTCAGCTCCGCCGGCGGCGGACGAGCACGGGGATGGCACGATCCACTGGGCTGACCACGCCCGACAGTCGTGCGGTGAGGTTGATGGGATTGCGCAGTTCGATGTCGAACTGCGACGTGATGATGGCGAGCGCGAGCGGTTCCTCGAGACGCGCCAGCGGCTGGCCGAGGCATACATGGGAACCGCCACCGAAAGCGGCGTGCGCCGCGCGCGGGTATTCGTTCGAGCCCAGAAATCGCACCGGTTGGAAGCGCATCGGGTCGCGATAGATCTCGTCGAGGAAATGCGGCAGCGTGGTCGGTTGATACACGCTGGTGCCCGCAGCGATGTGCGTATCTGCGAACACCAGATCGTGCGCGGTGACGCGCAAGGCGTGGGGGATCACCGGACGTAGGCGCTCGACTTCGAGCACGGTGGCGCGTAGTTCGCGGTGCTCGGGCGCTGCGGCTGTGTCGGGTGACCAACTGGCGAGAGAGCCGCGGAGCTCCTCGCGCCACTCGGGATGTGCGGCGAGAAGGAGAACACCCCACAGGATCTGATGCGCGGTCGACTCTGACCCGGCCTGGAGCAACAACACCATGTCGGACACCAGTTCTTCGACGCTCGCGATTTGCGCGCGGTCGGGCCAGGCGCGCAGGACTTCGGACAGCATGTCGTCACCGGTCCAATCGGCGCGGCGCTCACGCACGATCGTTGTCAGCAGCTTCTCAACTCGGCGCTTGCGGGCGCGGTAGCTCGGACGGCTGAACCAGGCGTTGCGCAATGGACCCATGGCAGCGCCCGCGAGTAAATCATGTTCGAGCGCCGAGATCTCGTCCTCGGTGCCCGGTGGCAGGTCGACGCGCAACAACGCTCGACCGGCCATGCGAACAACGAGGCGTTTGCAGAGCTGGCGCAGATCGACGACTTCGCCATCGAGTCGAGTGAGTTCGTCGGTCCACACATCGGCCATCGACGGCGCCAGTCGCGCCAGAGCACGTGTGCGAAACGCCGGCGAGAGTCGCTTACGCTTCTCGGAGTGCGCGTCGCCGCCGAGTTGGGTCAGATAGTTCGCACCGAACTGCTCGCGGAACACTGCACCCGACCGGGCCCAGTCCCATTGGTCGGCATCTGCCCACGCGAACTCATTCGCCTCCACCCCGGCGATGACCAAGTGCTCGCGGCCGAACACCCGCATGCGGAACAGGCGACCGAATCGCCGATACGGCGCGAGGAGAACGGTGAGCGGATCGCGCCGCAGCGCGAGCGTCGCACCGATGATCGGATCACCAACCCGAAACTCCGGAACGCCCGCAATCGTCATAGCTCGCGTTTCTGGATCTACGGAGCCACGCAACGCGTGGCCGTCTCTTTGGGGGAAAGTGAGGGGGGAGGCGCGAGCCTCCCCGCTCGCCGGAACCGGCCGAGCCGATCCGGTTACTTGAGTCCGATGGACTTGTCGATGAAGTCGTTCGTCGCAATGTCGGCGGCGGTGACCGCCTTGTTGCCGCGATCATCGAGCGTGGGCTTGACGATGTCCACGGTCTTTTGCACCCGTGCCATGTCGAAATCGCCGAGCGTGCTGTTCGAGCCGTTGCCGACCAAACCGTCCTTCTTCATGACCGTCGCGCCGGCCACGTTGAGCGCGAGCGGCGTCTTCCAGAAGCTGGCGCCCAGCTTCTTGTCGTTGAAG
>JAYUFA010000521.1:0-8991 GCA_043738925.1 Actinomycetota bacterium | reverse complement strand
CGCCGGCGGGTGAGGTGCGCAACGAGATGGTCGCGCAGACCGCCAAAGCGAGGCTTCCGAGCCATCGTCGTTGTCTCATGGGGTTCCTTTCATCGGACACGCACACGCTGGGCCACGCCGTCGGCCTCGATCGCGACCTCGAGATCCACCGCGTCGTCCGGCGCACTGAATCGCGCGCCGAACGAGCCGAGCGCAGTGGACACGGTGGTGCACTCGACGCCCCATGACGATCGGATCACGACGTCGGCGCCGACGATCGGATCGTCATGCGCGTCGAGCACCTGCCCGCCGATGTCGACTCGGTGGGCCACGCGATCGTGCACCGCCTGAACGGCGAGACGCGGCCCGCGCCTTCGCCCGGTCTCGTTCGCATCGGCGGGTTGCACCATAAGATCAGGTTCTGACGCTGCCATTAGCGAGCCATTAGCGGACGGTCAAGACATCCGCAGGTACTTCTCGACCGCGCGGAGGCGGGCATGGATCCAAGCGATCGAAGCGACCGGAGCGAGCGGGCAAAGCACAGCCATGCGCCGCGCTCGTCTCGACCAGTGGTGCTGCGAGACCGCTTGATCGAGCGCCTGATCGAGCGATGGTCGGTGGCGATCACGGTCGTGTCCGCGGGTGCTGGGTTCGGCAAGACGACGCTGCTCGGCCAAGCGGTCGGCGAGAACGAGCTTGATCCTCGGGGTATCGACTATTGGCTGACGTGCCGGGCTCAGGACAACGTGGCCGCGACGCTTGCCGGCGCGATCATGGAAGCACTCGGCGAGTCGCCGCTGCACGGCGGGGCCGTAGCCGAGAGCGCCGCTCGCATTGGTGAAGCCATGCGAGCAAAGGCGCCGACGCATGTCTGTCTCGTGCTCGATGACGTTCACGTTCTCGACCCGGCGACACCGGCCGCCCAGTTGCTGGACGAGTTGCTGGACGAGTTGCCCAGCAACGGCCATCTTGTACTTGCCGGGCGAGCCGACCCGCCGGTTCCATTAGCTCGGCGCCGAGCAGCGGGCGTGGTCAACGACATCACCGAAGCGGATCTGCTCTTCACCGACGACGAGGCTCGGGCGTTCGCTGCCATGCGTCTCGCGACGCCGGGTTCGATCTCGACGGCCGGAGGATGGCCGGCGCTCGCCGAACTCCTTGCGACCACCAACCGCACGGTCGCGATCGCCTATCTATGGGATGAGGTGCTCGGCCGCTACGACGAAGACCGTCGGCGTGGATTGGCGATGTTGCACACGCTCGGCGGCGCGGACGGCGAACTGATCTCGGCCGTGCTCGGGCGCGCCGTGGACGTATGGGATTTGACGCGAGCAACACCATTGGCGTCGGTGACCGATCGGGGCTGGGCCACCGTTCACGAGTTGTGGGGTCCGGCATTGAATCGTGTCCTCTCCGCCGATGAACGGCGTGCGGGATGTTTGCGCGCCGCGGAGGTCGCGCGGTCGCGTGGCGACCTTGCGCAAGCGGTGCGGCTGTCGGGCGCGGCTGGTGCACTCGACGACGTTCTCGAGTTGGTGCGTCGCGTCTGTTCGGACTCACATCCACTCGTGCCCACCGAGGTCTTGAGTGACTGGTACCGGCTGCTGGTCGCTGGCGACAAAGGTGACACCGCGGAGGCCGCGTTACTCGCGGGCGCAGTACGCAAACCAGCCGACCCGCTCGGGTCGATCCCGTACTTCGAACTCGCGCTGAGTCGGTTCGCGCAACGGGGCGATAGAGACGGCGAGATTGCGGCGATCTTCCACCTCGGCCACATCGCCTGGTGGCACGAGGACTTCGATCTTCTGGCCCGGCTTTTCGAGCGCGGCACCGAATTGGCCGAGGCTGGATCCGTTCTCGCAGCATCGATTGTCACCCTTGGACCCTTGGTGATGGGCGAAGTGATTGGTGATGCGGACGCGGTGATCGTCGCAGCGCGATCGTCGCCTCGCGAGCACCAGCATCCCGAGATCGCACCCCTGATGGACTTTCTTGAGACGAGAGCGCACCTCACCGTCGGCGACCCGCGCGCCGCGCTTGCGCCGGCCACGCGGGCCTGCGCCGCCGCGACGCCGACCATGCGACCGCCAGCGGAGTTCGAACGGCTGTCGTGTCTGTGGGCCTTGGGACAAAGCGACGAGGTGCTCGATCGAGTCGAGTCGGCGATGACCGAACTCGAACAGGTTGCGTGGCTGCACAACCGAGCGGCCAACGGCGCTCAAGCGTCGCTGTGGCTGAGCCTGTCGGGGCGGCCCGACGCAGCGCGCGCGATGTTTCATCGTGCCCAGCAGGTGCGCGACTCTGCGGGCGCGTGGGCCCGCGCGCTGGTTGCGTTGTCCGACGCCATGTTGTCGGTGGATGCAGGCGACGACGACCGCGCCGCCCACATCATGCGTGCGGAACTCGCCGAACGTCCGCTGTTTGACCCATCGGTGGCCCGCGCGCATCAAGCGTGGGTGCCGCTTTCCTATGTGCTCGTACCCGAAGCGCGGACGTACTGGGACAATGCATCGTTGCGGGGCACCGTTGCCGCAGGTCGCGCCGCGGGTCGGGTCATCGTTGCCGTGCGGGAGCGTGACTCGATCGATGCGAGCGTTTTGGCGGAGCTTCCGCCACTCGATGTTCGCTCGTCGCGCGCGCAGGTACCGGTGCCCTGGCTGGCCGAGTTCGCCACGACGCTGGCCGCTTCAGGACGACTGTCCGATGCCGAGACCCTGCTGGCCCGAGTCGACCATCCGCTCCTGCGGGCGCGGCTGCGTTCGCTGTCGAAGCACAAACAACGATCATTGGCCGGCGCCGCGGCCACGCTGCTCGCGTCGCATTCGCTTCCGCCCGACCAGCGCGTGCGAGTGGGCGTGCTCGGGCCATTGGTCTTCGAATTCGACGGGCGCGCGCTCTGGCCCGCGCAGTTCAACCGCCGCGCGGTGCGCGAACTGTTCTTGTTGCTCATCGAGCGCAGCTCCGTGTCTCGTAGCCGCATCGGCACCATGCTCTGGCCGGACCTCGAGGTGGACGCGGCCCGCAACAACTTGCGCGTGACGTTGACCTATCTCACGCAAGCGCTTCAGCCGGACCGGCAGGCCAACGAGCAGTCCCACTACATCGAAGACGTCGGTGACGACATCCGCCTCCGTCCCGGCGCGTCCCTCCAGCTCGACGTCGTCGATTTTCACGACGCCCTGCGGCGGGCCGCGGACTGCGAACGTCGCGGTGCGGTGTCGCTTGCTCGGCGCGAATACCAGCAGGCCGTCGAGCTGTATCGAGGGGACTATCTCGCTTCCGCCGCGGACCCGGAGTGGGTCCATGCGCCGCGTGAACGAGAACGGCTGGCCTTCGTGCGAGCGGCCGTGCGAGCGGGCGAGTTGGCCATGGCCAACGGTGAGTTCGATGCGTCGAGTGATCTCGCGTTGCGCGCCATCGGCGTCGACTCGTGGTCCGAATCCGCTCGCCGGCTGCTCGCCGATGCCTGCCTCGCTTGTGGCGACCGCTCGGGCGCGCTACGGGCCCTCGCCGACTGCGCCCGGATGCTTGCGGATCTCGGCGTCCACCCCGAGCCTGCCACCCAAATGCTGGCCCGCCGCGTCGGCTTCACGATCGGAGCGTGAGCCCCGATCGTCGCCCTTCATCGGCACCGCCCGTTCCGCGGGTCCTCTCACAGCCGCGCCGCTCAGCGACGGGGTGCAGGGAGTCGACGCGCTACGGCGCCAACCCCGGAGCACATCCGTCCCCGACGTCCCCTGAGTGGCCGGATCCGCGGTCGCGGGTCAGTCCGCAGCGTCGCGGAGGTAGGACAACACCGCGGCAACGCGCCGGTGCTCGTGGCCTTCGGGAAGCAGGCCGAGCTTGGTGAACACGCGGTTGACGTGGGTCTCGACGGTGCGGATACCCACGGTGAGTCGTTCCGCGATCGCGACGTTTGTGAGTCCTTCGGCCATGAGGCCGAGGACTTCGCGTTCGCGTTCGCTGAGCGTGCTCCGCAGCCGACCGCCCGGTCGGGTCAGCGACACGAGCTGTCGCACGACCTGGGGGTCGAGTGCGGTGCCCCCGGCGGCTACGCGGCGCACACTGGCGAGGAAGTCGTCGATGTCGAGAACGCGGTCCTTGAGCAGGTACCCGATCCCGCCACGGTCATCGCGAAACAGCTCCCAGGCGCTATGCGCGTCGAGGTGCTGGCTGAGCAACAGCACGCCGGGCGCGGGGTTTCGTGCACGAAGCTGATGAGCTGCTCGGATGCCTTCGTCGCTGAAATCCGGTGCCATGCGGATGTCGAGGATCACGATGTCAGGCGTGGTCCGATCGACGGTCTCGTCGAGCCCGTCTGCGGACGCGAGCGCCACGACGTCCATACCATCGTCGGCGAGGATTCGTAGAAGCCCTTCGCGTATCAGCGCAGAGTCATCGACGACGACTACTCGCACGGCAACTCCGCCGTGAGCTCGGTCCCGCCGTCTGTCGGGCTATGAAGGCGAAGACGGCCACCGCAGGCGTCGACACGATCGACGAGGCCTCCCAAACCGGACCCGTCGAGGGTTGCGCCTCCAGTTCCGTCATCGACCACCGTGACCCGAAGGAGGCCACCTTCGCAGCTTGCGAGCAGTGTGGCCTGCGCGTGTGCGGCGTGCTTGGTCGCGTTGGCCAAGCCTTCGCTGGCCACGAACCACGCTGTGGCCTCGACGATTGACGCGTGACGATGATCGGGAACTCCGAGTAAACGGACGCGTCCGTCGTGTCGGCCGACCAGCTCACGAAAGCCAGCAGCCACACCTCCGCTGCTGAGCGCGGGCGGCGGCATGCCGTGGGTCATGGTGCGCAACTCGTTCACGGCGGCCGCAAGCTCGTCGACGGCGGCCGACAGCAGCAGGTCGGTGCTCGTCGCGGGTACGACGGCGTGGCGCCGCTGTTCGGTGCGAAGGCGCAACGCGAGCGCGAGGAGGCGTTGTTGCGCACCGTCATGGAGATCGCGTTCGATTCGTCTCCGTTCCGCGTCGGTCGCCTCGAGCAATCGGGCGCGTGACCGCTGTACCGCATCGAGCTGGATCCGTAGGTCCGCTTGCAGGTGGGCACGCTCGATCGACGAGCGCGCCGCGCGCAGAACGTCCGTGAGTAGCCGGCCGTCGCCGAGGAGAGATCGCCGGTGCACCACCGCGCTGATCGGCGCGCCGACGGCGCCGACCAGAGTGAACGTGCGATCGGCGTCGTTGCTCGGAAGCGCGATGGCGGCACCGGCCTGATCGACCAATCCGCCTTCGGATGTCTCGAAGCAAAGGACGACGTCAGGGTCGCGAAGCACTTCGGCTAGGAGCGCTCGGAGCTCGACCGGTTCACGATCGTGGCGATCGCCGAACTCGCGAACGCGCGCCACCGCGTCAAAAGCTCGGCGGTCGAATCGCCGATCGACGCCACGTTGCACGCGTCGCCGGGCCGGCGCGAACAACGCTGCGACGAGCAGCGTCGATGCAGCCACGGCGACGGGTGCCGAAGCACCGCTCCCGCCGACGACCAGCCCGACGCTCACGGCCGCGCACGCGTAGAGCAATGCGCCAGAGGCCGTGAGGACGCCGTACACGACCGTGCGGTTGATCAGCCGGTCGATCTCCCACAGGCGATACCGCTCGATCGCCACGACGCTGAACACCGGGAGCGCGATCGCCGCCACGAGCCGAAGCGGTGCGAGAGCTGGGCTCAGGTCGCCGACAAGGTTGAGTGCGAACGTGGCGGCCGCGCCGAAGACGAACCATTTTCCTTGCGCTCGCACCGCTGCATCGCCGCGGCGCACTCGCGAGATCAGACTGGCGAACGCCGCGAGAAGCGCTCCGATCACGATCACGATCGACGCCACCAAGCACACGAGGATCGCCGCCCTGCGCCATCCGTGCACCACCGGCGGATCCGGGAGGAGACGCTGTCCGCGGAGCGGCCAACACAGCACGAGCAGGCTTGCGAGCAACAGGACAACGACAACGGGCGCGATCTCGACACGCCGCCAGCGGGCGGACGGCGCCCGCCCGTCAGGGAACCACAACACCATTAGCGGCGCGATCGTCAACAAGAACAACGGACCGGCGAACAGCAACCATGTGGCCACAGGGCCGGCTGGCCAGGACCCGGGATCCACAACATAGGTGTGACGCACCCAGACGTCCGCGATGACCTCGATGCCTCGTAGCGGACCGACGAGGCAGAACACCCATCCGAGCCGGTTCGCGGGATGGCGTGTGACCACGAACGCGCCGAGGATCGGCATCGTCGCCACGAGCACGATAGAAAAACCAAGGTTCTCTCGAGCGAAGCTTTGCCAGCTCAGCCCGTCCCGCACAGCCACAACCGTCGCCCAACACGCAATGGTCACTGACGCGGCGGCGATCGCCCACGCCGCTATCGGCCGCGCCGTCCTCGATGGTCCCACGCTGCATGGTCGCACGAAGCAGCGACTGACGTCGTCCGTACAGGCACGGACTGGCGATCCGCACTTACACCGATGCGCTGGCAGCCGCATTGGGCGCACGATCGAGCGAACGCAACAAACAAGGAGTTACATCGTGTCTGCTGTCCTTCCCCTCCTTGGAGGGCTACTGCTCGGGCGATTCGTCGCCGACCGTCGGCTCGCCATCGCCACCCAGGTCGTCCTCTTCCTCATCGCGGCCGCCGTGCTCGTGGCGAGCGCGCCGAGCCACGGCGCGAGCCACGCACAAGGTGCGCTCCTGGCGGCGATACTTGCGCCCGTGTCGGCGGCCGTCCTCGCGCTGGGCACGCTATGGCGCACCCGCACGAGGGCTGCGATACCTGCCAGTCAACGGTAATCAACTGGAAGCGTGGCTTTTGCGTGGGGCTGGGCGAAGGGTCGCGTACACCGAAGCCGACGCCATAATCCTTTTCGAAAATCTCGTCGGTGAAGTGGCGCTCCGTTCGTTGCGCTCAGAGCGCGTGGTGGAAGCGTCGGCTTCCGCCACGCACGAGCGGCATCGCGTCCCTGACGAAGTCGTTCCAGCCGGGATCGGCGTAGGTCCTCGCCCGGAGTTCGCTGTAGGCGGCGACAGAGTCGAGGTGCCAGGTCGATTGGACCTCGCCCTCAAGGTAGCCCCGGTCGACGGTTCGCCAACGATGGACGAGCCTGCTGCCGCAGTCGTCCATGAACGGGTCGTAGAGGCGTTCGAGCAGTTCGACGTACCGCTCTACATTGTCGATCCCAGTGCGCGCGGTGATCGTGTACAGCGCCGGCCGGTCGTCCGGGGGTGTCACCGCTGGCGACTGCATCTCGACCGGTGTGAGCTCGAACGGACAGGTGAAGATCTTGAGAGCGCCGAGGTGGATGCCGCGGCGTGTGAATCCTTCGAGACTCGAGCATGCGATGCCGTCGCGGGTCCGGAGGTAGCGCTGTAGTTGTGCCGTGTCGGTGAACCCCTGTTCCCAGGTATGGGTCCAGGCGCGACCTTTCGCCGACACCCAGCCCACGTCGTCCGCCCCGAAGGCGGAAGCCGCCATGGCGTCGGACTGCGCGGCGAGAGACTCGATCGCCAACGCGTCGGCGTCGGTGCTCACGTTCAGAAACAGGACCCTGCGGATGCCGTTCCGGAGTCGCTGCGTCGCGTCAGCCGTCTGATATCGCGCCACGTAGATGTCCTGGGTGAGACACTCCGGGCTGTCGGCCATGACGTAGTTGTCGATCGCGCCGATGTGGAACGGATGCACCATGTACGGCCCGGAGTAGCTCACCTCGTCGACGAAGGCGTTCTCCCAGAGCACCGTCCTCGAGTCGAAATCGACGCCAGCCGAAGAATCTTGCAGCCCGGGGATGAAGCGATCTGCGGCGCGCAGCACGTCAAGGAGCTCCTGCACCTTCTCGTCGGAAACGAGAGGTCGCAGCGGGAGGATGTAGTACCGCCGGATCATCTTCGTCACCCTAGCCACGAGAGGTAGTCGGCGAACGCGTCTTCGATCTCCGCTGCGGTCAGGCCGAAGTCTTCGGGTGCGTAGCGGTGCTCGCCGTGCGCGCCTTTGCGGTTGTCGGCGGCCCATTCGCGGAGTTGTTCGGTGGTCGAGCGACGATGTGTCGCCCCCCGAGGTAGGTCCTGGAGACGTGCTACTCCTTGGCCAGGGGCGACGCGCGAATCGGGGTCGACGTGGGACTGTGGTGCGCATGAACGGGTCGTGGGATGTGTTGGTCGACGGGCTCGCTCGTCCCGAGGCGCCTTGTCCGGACGGTGCGGGTGGACTGTGGTTCTCCGAAATTGCCGCCGCATGCGCGATCATGCGCCTCGATCCCGATGGCTCGGTGCACACGGTCTGTGCGGGTCGGGCACACGTAGGGGGCATCGTGCCGCACGCCGACGGCGGCTTGGTTGCGAGCGGGCCAACGGTCGCCGTGATCGACCGTCAAGGTGTAGCGAGGGACGTCCTTGACGCCGACGGTGGCTGGGGTTTCAACGACATCACGACCGACGCGGTGGGCAACGTCTTCGCGGGCAAGCACGCAGAGCGACCACAAATGAAGCCGCCCGCCGTCGAGGCATCGCTGTGGCGTGTCGGCACCGACAGTATTGCGACCCATTGCTACGACGGGATCTTGATGACCAATGGGCTGCGCGTGTCGCCCGATGGGTCGCGTCTGTACCACGCGGACACATTGCGCGAGCTCGTGTGGGTCAGCGACCTCGACGATGCAGGTCTGCCCCAGCATCGTCGCGTGCACTACGTGCTGCGAACGGGCATGCCCGACGGCATGGCGATCGACGAGGCAGGGTGCGTGTGGATCGCGGCGATCGGCGCCGGCGCAGTCGTGCGGGTCGCGCCGAACGGCACGATGGACCGTGTCGTCGAAGTGCCGCGGTCCTATGTGAGCGCGGTGTGCTTCGGGGGTGCCGATCGACGCGAGTTGATCGTCACGGCGTTTGGCGGCGACCCGTATGACACCGATCATGCCGGTTGCGTGCTGTCGATGGGCGTCGACGTCGCCGGGTTTCCGGTCCCCGCGGCCCGTGTCTGACGCCGCTGCGCTCAATCATGGGCCGCCCG
>JAYUFA010000520.1:0-3411 GCA_043738925.1 Actinomycetota bacterium | reverse complement strand
CAACGGGCGAACACCATGTGCTGTATCGCGAGTGCAACGGCGCTCGGTTCACCGGACCGAACGACATCGTCTTCGATACATCGGGCGGTTTCTGGTTCACCGACCACGGCAAGGTCCGCAACGATCGTTGGGAGAAGGGCGCCGTGTACTACGCGGCCCCCGACGGCTCGTCAGTCGAGCGCAAGATCTTCCCCCTCAATGGCCCCAACGGCGTCGGCCTCTCTCCCGATGAGGCAACGCTGTACGTCGCCGAGACCAACACCGGCCGCCTGTGGGCGTTCGACCTCGACGGCCCGGGTCGACCCCGACCAGTTGAGCGCGGCCACGGCGGGCGCTGCATCGCCAACACCGTCGGCCATCTCGATTCGCTCGGCGTTGAAGCCAACGGCTCGGTGTGCGTAGCCGCGATCAGCCAAGGCATTCTCGTCGCCGTGCCCGACGGGTCGACGTATCACTATGTGCCGATGCCCGACTTCGCCTGCACGAACATCTGCTTCGGTGGGCCTGATCTCCGCACCGCCTTCATCACGCTCTCCGGATGCGGCCAGCTCGTTGCCGTCGATTGGCCGCATGCGGGCCTCGCGCTGGCCTTCTGACACGATCATGATCGGCTCATGACAGAAGAGGTCGCCGCGATGACTCGGCCCGAATACGACACCGTCGACCAAATGCTCCGCGCCCGCGCCGGCGATCCCCATCCGGCGCTGCTGTTCGAGGACGAGCGATACACCTGGGCCGAGCACGTGCAGTTGTCCGCGGCGCGCGCCGCGTTCTATCGGTCGTTGTGCGGCCCTGGCACCTCGCACATCGGCTTCTTGTTCGACAATATTCCCGAGCTCAGCTTCTGGCTCGGTGCGGGCGCGCTCAGCGGTGTGCCGCTTGTCGGTATCAACCCCACGCGCCAAGGCGCCGAACTGGCGCGCGACATCAACTACACCGACTGCAAGCTCATCGTGACGGAGTCGCGTTCAGCGGGATTGCTCGACGGGCTCGACCTCGGGGTCGATCGTGACCACATCCTCGTCGTCGACTCCCCCGAATACGCCGAGCGTCTCCGTCCGTTCGCCGACGCCGCGCTGCCGACCGTCCCGGTCGCCGCCGAGGCACTCGCGCTGCTGATCTTCACTTCGGGTACCTCGGGCTCGCCCAAGGCGGTGATCACCTCGCAGGGCCGTTGGGCGCGTACGGGGCGCGTGATCTCGATGACACAGGAGCTCACGGCCGCCGATGTCGGCTATATGGCGATGCCCATGTTCCACTCGAACGCGCTGTTCGCCGGTTGGTCACCCACCGTCTATGTCGGTGCCACGCTCGCGATGCGGCGCAAGTTCAGCGCGTCAGGCTTTCTGCCTGACGTTCGGCGTTTCAAGGCCACGTACTTCAACTACGTCGGCAAGCCGCTGACCTACATCCTCGCGACACCCGAAGCACCAGACGACCGTGACCACACTTTGCGCCATGTGTTCGGCAACGAGGGAGCCGAGCGCGACATCCATCGCTTCAGCGCGCGCTTCGGGGTGCAAGTACAGGACAACTACGGCTCGACCGAGAGCGGCGCGTCGGTGCAACGCGTTGTCGACCAGCCCAAGGGTGCGCTCGGTCGCGGCCCCGAGGGAACCGTGGTGCTCGATGCCGAGACGCTCGAGGAGAAGCCTGTCGCCGAGTTCGACGCCAACGGACGGCTGCTGAACCCCGAGGAGTGCATCGGCGAGATCGTCAACAAGAACATCGGCGCCGGCTTCGAGGGGTATTACAAGAACGACGAAGCCAACGAGCAACGGATGCGCAACGGGTGGTATTGGTCGGGCGACCTCGGCTACCGCGATCGCGACGGCTGGTTCTACTTCGCCGGACGCGACTTCGAATGGTTGCGCGTCGACGGTGAGAACTTCGCCGCGGCGCCGATCGAGACCATCATCGCCCGCTTCGATGACGTGATCCTCAACGGTGTGTACGCGGTGCCAGACGAAGAGGTCGGCGATCAGGTGATGGTGGCCATCCAGATGGCGTCGCCTGATGGCTTCGACCCGGCCGCGTTCGACACGTTCCTCAGTGAGCAAGGCGATCTCGGCACCAAGTGGTCACCACGCTACGTACGCGTGACCACCGAGCTGCCGATCACGCAGACCTCGAAGGTGCTGAAGCGCCAACTCCGCGCCCAACGGTGGGAGTGCGACGAGCCGGTTTACTGGCGGCCTCGTCGCGGTGAGCCGCTGCGCGCCATGACCGCGGCCGATGTGGCCGCGGTCCGTGACGCGTTCACCTCGCGGGATCGCCTGGGCGAACTCGACAAGATTTGAGAGCCGGGACGTTCAGACGGCGTCGGCGCCACGCTCACCCGTGCGGATGCGGGCGAGGGTTTCGACGTTGGTGATCCACACCTTGCCATCACCGATCTTGTCGGTGCGGGCCGCGCCCAAGATGGCATCGATCACGCTGTCGACGTCGGCGTCGTTGATGACAACCTCGATGCGGGTCTTCGGGGTGAACAGCACCTTGTACTCGGTACCGCGGTAGGTCTCGCTGTGGCCGCCCTGGCGACCGAAACCCTGCACCTCGGAGATGGTCATGCCCTGGACACCGACGGCGCTCAGTGCATCTTTCACATCGTCGAGCTTGAAGGGCTTGATGACTGCGGTGACGAGCTTCATGGCAACCTCTGTTCTGGGGTCTTGCTGGTGATACAAACACTATCGGTCGTCAGTTTGTATTGGATGAAACCTGACGGAAGTCCGTCAATATCGTCATTCGTATTGGTACAATGGGACAATGGCCGGCGAGACCCCCGCAATCGTCGGCTTCCGAGATCCGCGTGGCCGCGAGCGGCGCATGACCTTTCGCCTCGACCCCACGTCGCACATCCCGCCGTACGAGCAACTACGGGCCCAGCTCGCGGTGATGGTGGCCGTGGGCCATCTCGAACCGGGCACACGCCTGCCAACGGTGCGCGATCTGGCGGCGAGTCTCGATCTGGCGCCCGGCACCGTCGCGCGCACCTATCGCGAGCTCGAGCACGACGGCGTGCTCGAAGGCCGCGGGCGGCGCGGCACGTTCGTCGTCGACGAGCCACCCGATTCGGAACCGCTGGCCGAACGACGCCGACGCGTCGCAACTTCTGCGACCACCTTCGCGTTTGCGGCACGCCAGCTCGGTGTCGGCCTCGAACCGGCTCTCGACGCGCTGCGCTCCGCGTTCGCCGACCTCATCGCCGCCGAAAGCCGATAGCCGTCAACCGATAGCCGTCAACCGATAGCCGTCAACGGTCCGCGCTCGGGCCGCCCCGGGTTGACCCTTGCTCGTAGGCTGCGCGCATGACGAACGAGATCAGCGCCGACGAAGTCCTGCGCACGACACGGGCAATCCGCAAACGCCTCGACTTCGATCGCCCGGTCCCCCGCGAGGTCATCCGCG